>JACPUR010000037.1 GCA_016192135.1 Candidatus Tectomicrobia bacterium
CGGGGGCGCCCGGAGGCGCCCCCGCCACTCCGGAGTCTCGATCAGACCTGCTCGTCCAGCAAAACGCCGCTCGGGCTGGCCGCCTTGAGCTGCTCGGCCATGAACAAAATTCCCTCGGGCGGGAACTGGCGGATCAATTTGCCCGTCCCGCTGTGATAGATCGAGAAAACGAAGGAGCGCGTCTCCTCGTCCACCGAAACCTCGACCCGGAATCGGTTCACGTCCAGCCGCTCGCTCAGTTCCCTGGCCAGGGCCTTCGCCTCCGTCCCGGAGATCTGGACGGGAGGAGCCGGATTCTGCTGAACGGGAGGGCCCGCCTGCGGCCCTCCCCCGGTGGAGAGTGGAGCAACGACCGTGGGTGCCGGTCTGGGCTCGCCGGAGGCAACCGGGGCAATCACGTTGCCTTCTATCATGATGTATCCCCCCGGATGTCCGCCTCCCGGGGGCCGGGACCTCCCTGGCCCCGGCCCCCCGCGGAGGCGCTGTTACTGCCTTCTGCTAGATGCGGCCTCTCTCCTTACCGGAGGAGCTGGAGCACCGCCTGCGGGATGGCGTTGGCCTGCGTCAGGATGGCCGTGCCCGCCTGCAGGAGGATCTGGTTCCGGGTGAACTGCACGGTCTCGTCCGCGAAGTCCGCGTCCCGGATGGAGCTCTCGGCGGCCGCCAGGTTCTCCTGGGCCACGCCCAGGCTCGCGATGTTCGACTCGAGGACGTTCGCCTGGAAGGCGCCCAAGTTGCCGCGCAGTGTGGTGATCTGGTTGATGGCGTCGTCCACCAGCTTCAGCGCGTCGTTCGCCCCGTCCACCGTGGTCACGTCGATGTCGGAGATGCTCTTGGCCGTGGTCAGGAGCCCCGTGGCCTTGAGGCCCAGCTTGTTGGCCCGCACGTCGTCGAGGGCCTGCTTGACGGTCTGGCCCGAGTTGGCGCCCACCTGGAAGACGAGCGAGTCCTGGGTCGCGGTGACCTTGATCCCCGTCTTGGTGGCCGTGCCCGTGAACTTGACCTGAATCCCGTCGGCGTTGTCGCCGGCCGAGGTCAACGTCAGGAACTGGCCCGAGCCCGAAGCGGTCACGCCGTTGATGGTGCCGGCCACGTCCTTCCCGGTGACGGAGACGTTGCTCGTCCCGATCCCCAGGTGGAAGGGCAGCGCGGCCGCCTTGGTGGACTTGACCTTGGTCGTGACCGAGCCGAACTCGTTGTTGGTGACGGTGAGCTCGTTCTTGTCGCTCGAGGCGGTGTCGGCCTTGAAGGCGGCCTTGGCCTCGATCTCCTCGGCCGTCAAGGACGAGTTGATCAGGGACACGACCGAGGTCAGCGCCGTGCCGCTCGCGATCTCGACCACGGTGCTGTCGTTGACCGTGAGGGTCTCGCCCAGCACCTTGATGTCGGCCGCGGCCAGCCCCTGCGCGCTGCCCAGGGTGGCCCGCTCGGTCGAGGCCAGGTCCACCGGCGCGTTGAAGGTCGCGAGGGTGTTGAAGCCGAACTGACCGGCGGCGCCGCCACTCTGGACGGTCGCGCCGCCGATGGAGGCGATCACGTCGAGCTTGCCGGCGTTGTCGGCGAAGTGGACGAACCGGCCGACGGTCGTGCCGGCCAGGGCCGCGACGAGGTCCGCCGCGTTGACCGCGCCGTTGGCTGTCACGGTGATGACGGCGGTCGCCGTGGCCTCGGTGAACGCCACGTCGAGGTCGGAGATGTCGGTTCCCGTCAGGTTGTTCTGGGTGGCCAGGCCGGCCGCGGCGAGGGCCGCGCCCAGGGCCGCGCTCTGGGCCGAATCCAGCGTGCCGGAGGCGAACGCCGCGGCGAAGTCGATGGTGAGGGTCCCGGTCTCAGTGTTGGCGAACGCGACGGCCGCGTTGCCCTGAAGCGTGTTGGTGTTGGCCGTGAAGCCCCCGTCGCCGCCCACGGCGCCCGCGGTGGAGCTGTTGATGGTGAGGTCCCGGACGTCGAACACCAGGCCCGCGAAGAGGCCCGAGAGCTTGAACTTCTCGGCGTCGGCCGAGTCCTCGTTGAACTCGATGGCCTTGCCCAGCTTGGTCCCGTTCAGGGCGTCGGTGAGCTTCGAGTCGATGGCGTTGGCCGTGAAGTTGCCCGCCGCCTGGTCGATGGCCACGCTGGCCGTGGCGGTCGTCTTGTCGAACTTGACCGTGACGCCCGAGACGGTCGAGTCGTCCCCCACGCCGGCGTCGGCGAGGGACTGCCCCAGCGCGGCCCGCTCGGCGTCGGTCAGGGTGGAGGCCCCGAACTCGACCTGGAACGAGGCGAACTCGCTCGCGGCCAGGTTGATGTCGGCGTTGGCGGTTCCGGTCTCGAACTCGTTCTTGATGGTGAAGGTCTGGGTTCCCTTGGTCGCGGCCTGGGAGATGGCCACGTCGAAGGTGCCGGCCACGGTCTTGGTGGTGCCCTTGACGAACTGGAGCTCCACGTCGTTCGTGGAGCCCCGCACCCCCGAGGAGCCGTTCAGGAGCTTGATCTTGCCGAACTGGGTGGTGTTCGCGATACGGTTGATGGACTCGACCGAGGAGGCGATCTGCGTCTGGTCGGCGGCCCGGGCCACGGCGTCGGAGGCGCCGGTGTTCAGGGCGTCCAGCGCCAGGGTGCGGATGGAGCGGACCTGCTTGAGCAACTCGTCCAGCGCGGCCTCAGCGGTCTTGACCAGGTTGACGGCGTTGTTGGAGTTCCGGATGGCCTGGCCGAGGCCGGCGACCTGGGCGCGCAGGTTCTCGCTGATGATCAGGCCGGCCGGGTCGTCGGCGGCCCGGTTGATCCGGAAGCCCGAGGAGAGCCGCTCGAGGGATTTGGACATCGAGCCGTCCGTGATCCGCAGGTTCCGGGCCGCGTTCAGCGCGGCGATGTTCTGGTTGATCCGAAGGCCCATCTACCTATCCTCCTTGATGGTGGTGAGGGCGGGCTTCCTTGCCCGCCGTCCGGGATGTTTCCGGTTCTTCCAGCTGATTCCTACGCCGAACGTCACCTCTTTCTCGCCTTCCTCCTCTTTGGGTGGGACCGCATACAAGATTACGGGTCCCTTATCGCCACGCTGGGGTTCAACCTTTAGGGGAGGAGGCAAGATTTCTGCGGAAAAGGCGCTGCCGGGCCGGTAGCAGTCCCAATCCGCGGCGGATTCATCTTGTCATTCCGAGCCCTTCGGAATAACAAGAACAGGGCCGGGATGAAGGGATTTGGGCCGGAAAAGGCTCATGGCGGCAGGGCCATCCACCGTAGAGATTTTGGGAAGGGGAGACAACCAGAAGACGATAATAAGACGAATACCCGATGCGCTCTCGTGGCAAAAATTTCCGGGTTTCGCTGACTATTTGTTAGGAAAATCGGGTCATTTTCCAGAAAATTCTCGGCACCAAAATTGCTTGAAAATTCATGGATTATGAAATAAGAGGACCTTCCGCTCCCCCATCGTGAAGGAGCACTTTGTGACCGGGAAGCAGGCCACCTTGACCCCGCGGACCAGCCCCCAGGCAGGCTCGCAGCCTTCGCCCGCCCCCTCCCCCGCGAAGCTGGAGGAGGACGCCCAGAGCCTTCTCCGGGCCGGGGATCTCGATGGGGCCGAGCGCCTTCTCCGCAGGATTCTAGAGGCCCAGCCGGACAGCGCGTTCGCGCTGCACCATCTGGGGGTCGCCGCCTTCCTGCGGCGGGACCTTGAAACGGCACTCTCTCTCCAGAGCCGATCCGTCGCGCGGAATCCCCACGTCCCCGACTACCTCTACAACCTGGGGCTGGTCTTCCTGCATATGGGCCGCCGCGACGAGGCGGGCCAGTGCTTCGAAAAAGCGCTCCAACTGCAGCCCGGCCACGCGGCCGCGCTCAACAACATGGGCGTGCTCCACCTCGATTCGGGCCGCTTCCGGGAGGCGGAGGGCTATTTCCGCAAAGCCCTCGCCGCGGACTCCGGCTATTTCCACTCCCTCAAGAACATGGGCACTGTCTTGAAGCGCCTGGGCCGCCACGCCGAAGCCATCGAGGCCTACGAGGCCCTCCTCCGCATCCGGCCGGACGACCCGGACGCTTCACACGTCCTCGCGGCCCTGCGGGGGGAGGCCACCCAGACGGCGCCCAAGGCGTACGTCGCCAGCCTCTTCGACAGCTACGCCGACCGTTTCGAGGAGCATCTGATCGGGAGCCTGCGCTACCGTACGCCCGCGCTGCTGCGGGAGGCCGTTGGAAGAGTGGCCAAGGTGGAGAAGGCTTCCTGGCGGGTGCTGGACATGGGTTGCGGGACGGGCCTGTGCGGCCCCCTGTTCCGGGGCCTGGCCGCCCGGCTGGACGGCGTGGACCTCTCCCCCCGCATGATCGAGAAGGCGCGCGAGAAGGGCGTGTATGACCATCTCTCGGCGGGCGACCTCGTGGACGCGCTCCGCGCCGAAAGGGGAGCCTTGGACCTGGCGTGCGCCGCGGACGTTCTCATCTATGCCGGCGACCTGGCGCCTGTTTTCGGGGCCGCTCACGGCGCCCTCAAGGACGGGGGGCTGCTCGCATTCTCGGTCGAATCGTTCGCCGGCGAGGGCTTCTTCCTCCGCTCGTCTGGACGCTATTCGCACTCGAAAGGATACATCGGCTGCCTGGCGGAAAAGCATGGCTTCTCCGTGGCTCTCTGCGAGGAGTGTGTCATCCGCGTCGAGGGCAAGCATCCCGTCGCGGGCCACATTTATGTCCTCCGAAAAGGCGCGGGAGCCCACGGGGAGGCGGAGGTGCAGGTGGACTTCGACCCCTCGAACATCCCGGAAGCTCTCAAAGCCGCCCTTCTCCATCATCAAGCCGGCCAGCTCGCGCACGCGGAGGCGCTCTTGAGACTCATCCTCCGCCATGAGCCCCAGCATCCGGACGCACTCCATTCCCTGGGCCTCATCGCCTATCAGACGGGGCACTTCGACGCGGCGCATGATCTGATGAGCCAAGCCATCGCCCTCAAGCCGGCCTCCGCTCCCTGCTACGCCCACCTGGGCCTCGTTCTCCACGCCCAGGGGAAGATGGGGCAAGCCGAGGCGTCCCTGCTCAAGGCACTGGAGATCAATCCCTTCTCCGGGGACGCGATGAACAACCTGGGCAACCTGCTGACCGCTCAGGGCCAGCTGGAAGAGGCTGAAAGGCTCTACCTGCGTGCGGTCTCCGTTCACCCGGCATTCACCGAGGCCCACAACAACCTGGGCGTCGTTCAGGCGGCGCTGGGCAAGGGCGAGAAGGCCGAGGCGAGCTACCGCCAGGCCGCCGAGCTGAACCCGGAGTACCCAGAGGCCCACCGCAACCTGGCCGCCCTCTTCCAGGGGCAGGGGCGGCACGAAGAGGCGGCGGCTTGCTGGCGGCGGCTCCTCAAGCTCCGGCCCGATGACGCAGGCGCCCGGGCGCAGCTGGCCGAATGCGAGGGGAAATAGCGCGGCGATTGGCGGGCCGCCCCTACGGATCCCGTCGTCCGCTTTTCATCTGTAGGGGCGAGGCATGCCTCGCCCCTACGTATTTTCAGGGACAATCCATCGAATGGACGAAGGGAATTCGTAGGGGCATATCGCACCTACAGAGCAGGGCCTATTGGTCTGTTCTTGATCTACCGCTTCGAGAGGGAGGGCAGGATCGGGTGGCGCAGGGCGAAGCGCTCCTCGTCCAGGACGAGCTGCACGCCCTGGCGGGTCTTGGGGTGGAACAGGAGCGGGCCCTTGAGGTTGGCGCTCATCTCCTGGGGGTCGTCGGGGATGGTGACGATGGCCAGGGCCTCCGCCTCGCCCGGCGCGGCGCCCAGCCGCTCGAAGGCGGCCGCGGGCAGCTCCGCCCGGTAGCCCGGCACGAGCCACTCGGGGTCCAGGACGATGAAGGCGAGCGAGGGCTCGTCCACCGACTGGAACCACTTGAAGGGGGGACCCCCCTCCCCGCTCTCGATGAGCAGGAAGCGCTTGAGCAAGGGGAAGCCCACCAGGCCCTCGGCGAGGCGGTAGAGCCTCTCCTCGGCCAGGTCGAGGGCGCCGAAGCGCGTCGTCTCAACCCGCATCCCCGCCCCCTCCGGAGCGGATGCGGGACCAAAGGCTGGAGACTTTACTGAGGGCATCGGCCGGCACCTGAGAGGCGCGGCGGTTCTCCTCCTGGATGCGCTCGAAGATCTCGCCGCGGTAGATCTTCGTGTCGCCGGGCGCCTCGACCCCGAGGCGCACCTGCCGTCCCTTCACCTCGACGACGACCACGCGAACCTGGTCGCCGACCATGATGCTTTCCCCGATCTTGCGGGTCAGGATGAGCACGCGGCCCCTCTTCCGCCGGCCGGCGGGCGCCTGCCCCGAGCCTGGAAGCCGGCGGAACCGCGCTCAAAGATGACACAACGCCCTCTCCCGGCACAAGGCGGCCGGCCGGACCCAAGCGGCGGACCTGCTCTTTGTTCCGTAGGGGCGAGGCATGCCTCGCCCCTACATAGGTGAACGACAGGAAATGGCCAATCAAGGCGTCATCCCCCTATCGCAGGAAGTCGAGGAGCTGCACCTGGAGGATCTGCGCGCTCGAGGCCAGGGCCGCCTGGAGGGTGTTCTGGAAGATCGAGAACCTCGTCATGGCCTCGACGATGTCCGCGTCCTCGACGCTGGAGAGGACCTCGGTGAAGGAGACCTGCACCTCCTCCTGCTGCGCCTTGAAGCGGTCGAACTGCTGGGTCACCTGCCCCACCTTGACCTGGGCCAGTCCCACCCGCTCCAGCCCGTCGGTGAACACGTCGAGGGTGCGGGCGATGGTCTCGCCGTCGTTCCGCAGGAGGGCCTCCTCGAGCGTCTGGAGCAGGCCCAGGAGGTTGTTCGCCCCCTGGAAGCCGAGCTCCTGGGCCGAGCGCCCCGACACGTCGGTGATGAGCGCGCTCTTGGAGGAATCGAGCGAGCGGAACCGCAGGTGCTGCCCGTCCGCGCTGATGGAGGCCTCGGCCGTCCCCGCCGCTCCGGTATTGATGGCCGAGAGGAGGTCCGCGACCGTGATCTTCCCGCCGAGCGCCAGATTCACCTCGGCTCCCCCCACATCCACCGTGCCGAGGAGGATGCCCGCCCCGTCCCGCGTCGCGGAGACGAGGGTGCGGGAGGAGACGGCGGGGTCGACGTCCAGCCCCACGATGTCGCCCGGCACGTCCGCCTTGATGCCCAGGTCCGAGGCCGTGGTGGAGGTCCCCACCTCGCGGACGATGAGGTTCGACACCTGGGGCGAGTTGGTGTCCTTGAGGACGATGCGCTTCCCGTCCGCCGAGACGGAGGCCTTCACCCCGGTCGCCGTGGCTTCGATCTTGGTGAAGACATCGTCCACGGTCACCGCCGTCGAGAGGTCCACGGTGAAGGTCTGGCCGGCCCGGTTGGTGATGGAGATGGAGCCCGCCGCGACGCCCCGCCCGCCGTTCAGGTCCGCCAGCCGGGTGGAGTCGGCCGCCGCGCCCGCCCCGGCCGCCAGGTTGAGGGTGCCCAGGATGTCGGTGCCCCCAGCGGCGAGGGTGATGGAGGAGGCCGCGCCGAGGGCGGGCGAGGACACGGTGAAGGAGTCCTTGAAGGAAACGTTGAAATCCACCTTGGCCCCCGTCCGCGCGGCGTCGGAGGTGACCGTGGCGGCGAAGGGGCTCGCCGCCGTGAAACCCATCAGCGCCGCCAGCCCGCCCTGCGCGATGTCCACCCCGACGTTGGCGCCGGGGGAGCCCACCTGGATGGAGAACTTGTCGGCCACGGCGTTGTAGGTGACGGTGTAGCCCGCGCCCGGGGGAGTGGCCGAGGTGGACCCCGTGAGAACCGTGGAGGCGTTGATGGCGGCCTGGAGCTCGGTGGCGAGGGCGAAGCCGCTCTTGGTGCCCGCCGCGATGCTCACGGTGGCGGAGCGCACCCCCCCATCCTCCAGGATGCGGATGGAGGTGGCGCCCGCGGCCACCTGCTTGATCTGGTTGTTGACCCGCAGCTCGAGGATGCCCGCGAGGTCCTCGCCCGTGAACACCTTCTTCCCCGTCGCCGTCCCCAGGGCGCGCTGGCCCGCCTGCTGGGCCTGGCCCGTGTCGAGGAAGGTGTAGCTGGCCGGGCCGGCGTTCCCGAGGTCGTTGACCGTGCCGATCAGGCTGTCCTGCTGCTCGAAGTCCGTCCCCTCGAGGCCCGCCGCGCCGGTCGCCGCGTATTCGGTGTCGTCCAGCCGGTAGATCCGGTAGGAAACCGCTCCCGGCACCCGGTCGAAAGTGAAGTTGATGGCATTGTTGCCGGCGGTGACGGTGCGGGTGACGGGCGCGCTGTGGATGCTCTCCCCCGTCACGTCCACGGCGGAAACGGCGTACGCGTATTGCCGGCCCACCACAAGCGAGCCGCCGGGGGAGTTCAGCTCGGCCGTCGCCAGGCCCGACGCGGGCGCCGCCATGTTGGCGAGGATGGTGATGGAGGTGTTCGTCCCCCCGTCCACCTGGGCGGAGAAGGTGTCGTTCGTCCCCGAGATGATGTTGAAGGCGGTCTTGACGTTGGAGGTCACTTCCGCCGCCTGGGCCGAGTCCACCGTGAAGCCCAGGATGCCCGCCGCCGTGCTGAGCGGGTTCGTCGCGGCGCTCAAGACCTGGATCTTGTCCGGGGCCGTGCCCGAGGCCCGGAAGCTGAAGATGTCCTTGGCGGTGTCGTAGGCGACTTTCACGCCGGTGGCCGTGGCGTCCGAGGTGACCGAGGCGGCCGCCGCCCCGGAGGCCGTGAAGCCCATCAGCCCGGCGAGGCCGCCCTGGGCGGTGTCCACCTGCATCTCGGTGACGGGCGAGCCGGCCGTGATGGTGAATTTGTCGGCGAAGGGATCGTAGGCCACCGTGTAGCCCGCGCCGCCCCCCGCCGTGGAGCCCGAGAGGGCCGCCGAGGCGTTGATGGCCGTCTGGAGCTCGGAGGCGAGCGCGAGGCCCGTCTTGAGGCCGGTGGCGACGGTGATATCCGCCGAGCGCAGGCCGTTGCCCTCGACGATGCGGATGGTCCGGGTAGCGTTCGTGACCTCCTTCAGGCTGTTGTTGACGCGGAGCTGGACCAGGCTGGCCAGCTGCGTCCCGCTGAAGGTCCGCGAGGCGCTCGACGTGCCGAGCGCCCGCTGCCCCGCCTGCTGGGCCTGGCCGGTGTCGGTAAAGGTGTAGCTGGCGGGCCCCGAGGGGCCCTGGTCGAACACGGTCCCGATGAGGCTGTCCTGCTGCTCGAAGTCGGTGCCTTCGAGGCCCGCCGCTCCGGTCGCCGCGTACTCAGTGTCGTCCAGCCGGTAGATGCGGTAGGAGACCGCCCCGGCCACGCGGTCGAAGGAGAAGTTGACCGCGTTGTTCCCGGCTCCCACCGGGCGGGTGACGGGGGCGCTGTGGATGCTCTCCCCCGTCGAGTCCACCGCCGAGACGACATAGGCGTACTCGCGCCCCACAGTGAGACCTCCCCCCGCCACGTTCAGGTCCACGGCGCCCAGGCCGGCCGCCGGCGCCCCCATGTCGGCGGCGAAGGTGACGGGGATGACCGTCCCGGAGGGGGAGGATTTGACGGCGATGGCGTTGTTCGCGTCGGCGCCCGCGGTGTCGATGAGATAGCGGTCGCTGACGGCCGCCGTGCTCTTGGAAAGGGCCGAGATGCGGTAGAGGTCCGGGTTCAGGCCGGTCGTCAGGAATTCCGTCCCCGCCACGTTGAGGGCGCTCGGGTTGGCGATGCCCAGGTTGATGAGGAGGGCCGCGTCGTTCCCGAGATAGGCGCCGTCCGCGGTGAAGGGACGGGTGGTGACGGCCGTGCCGGCGAAGATGAAGCGCCCGCCCACCTGGGTGTTCGCGAGCTCGAGGATGCTGTCCCGGATGCGCGCCACCTGGGCGGCCGTGGCCGCGCGCGTGGTGGCGTCGGCCGGGGCGCCCGCCTGGCCGATGGCCAGGGTGCGCGCCTCTCCCACGAGGGAGCGGATGCTGGCGAGCGTCTGGTCGGTGACGTTCAGGGCGCCCTTCGAGGCGTCGATGTTCTTGCGGAACTGGACGCTGTCGCTGATCAGGGCGCGCAGGCTCGTCACCTTGGAGAAGCCCGCCGGGTCGTCCGAGGGCCGGAGGAGCTGCTTGCCGGTGACAATCTGCTCCTGGACCCTCTGCACGCGGTCCAGGCTGGTCAGGATGTTACGCAGCGCTACAGAAAAGCGCTGCGCCGCCGTCACCCGAGCCACCATGCCTCAGCCTCCCGCGATGCGCTAGACGATCTCGATGATGTCCTGGAGAAGCTGCGAGGTGATGGACATCATCCGGGCCGTCGCGCCGAAGTTCTGCTGGTAACGGACGATGTTCGACAGCTCCTCGTCGATGGACACTCCGGCCACGCTCTCGCGGGCCTCCTTCAGGGTGTCGGCGAACTGCTCCGTCAGGTTCTCCCGCCCCCGCACGTCCCGGGCCTCGGTGCCGAAGGTCGAGAGGATGGAGCTCAGGTTGTCGCCGAGGGTCGAGGAGCGGCGCTGCGCCACCGCGCGCCCCCGCAGGTCGGCCACGGCCAGGATGTTCGTGTTGTCGGCCGGGAAGCCCGGCATGCCCGCCGCCGCCACCTTGCTGATGTCGCCCAGGACGACGGGGTTGACCGCGATGGTCCGCGCCACGTCCTTCCGGACCGAGACGGTGAAGGAGTCGTCCTTCTGGGGTGTGCCCGCGAAGTTCTGGATGGTCACCCGGAGCCCCTCGAACTCCACCGAAACCTGGGTGCCCGAGTAGGCGAAGTCCACCACCGAGGCGTCGGTTCCGAAGGGCCCGCCGTTGAGCGAGACCTTCGTCGCGTCGAGCTTGAGGCCGGTCTCGGCGTCGATGACGTTGAAGCTGGTCGAGGAGGTGAACTTGATGGTGTACTTCGCCCCTGTGAGCGCCGTGGGGTCGAAGATGCGCGAGTCCGAGAGCACGGCCTGGGCCATCGGGTTGTTCGAGGCCTGGTCGCGGCTGTTCGTGCCCGAGGGGTCCACGCTGATCTTGAGCGGGTTGAAGAGGTCGAGATTGGTGCTGCCGTCCAGGCCGAAGCCCTGGCGGTGGATGATGTTGACCTCGTTGGTGATGGTCGCGGCGATGTTGTTGAGGTCGTCGAGGAGGCGCCCGATGGTGCCGTCCCGGAACTGGAGCAGGCCGCCGATCTGCCCGGTCGTGATGCGCGACGTGATGTCGGTGAGCTCCCCGCCCAGGCTCTCGAACTGCACCTGCTTCAGGGCGACGGGGGGGATGGTGCCCACCACGTTGTCGGGGTTCTCCACCGCCTTGAGCTTGGCCCCCTCGCCCTTCTGGACGATCGGGAAGCTCCGGCCCGCGATGACGAGGAAGGAGCCGTCCTGATCCTCGATGGCGGTGACGCCGACCAGCTCGCTCATGCGCTCCAGGACCCGCTGGCGCTCGTCGCGCAAGTCGTTGGCCGAGTGCTGCCCGGCCTCGGCCACCTGGATGCGCGCGTTCAGGTCGGCCATGCGCCCGACGAGGTCGTTCACCTCGGCGATGTTCCGGACGATGTCGCGGTCGGCCTGCACCTGGAGCTCCTGGAGGGAGCTGGCCGTGGTGTTGAACACCTGGGCGAGGTTGGAGGCCGCGTTCAGGAAGTCCGTCCGCTCGGGCGAGCCCTCGGGCCGCGCCGCGAGGGCCTCCGCCGTCGTGAAGAAGCGCACGAGGGCGCTGCTGATGCCCGTGCCCGAGGTGCCCTCGTTCAGGAAGGTCTCGGCCAGCCGCATGGCCTCGCCCCGGGCGCGGAAGGCCTCCAGCTCGGCCTTGATGTTCACGATCTGCCCGTTCAGGAAGCGGTCGGCCGCCTGCCGGATGGTCTCCACCCGGACGCCGGTGCCCAGGAAGCCGAAGCTGTGCTGGGTGGGCGGGGTGTTCGCGGAGATGGCCTCCTGGCGCGAGTATCCCTCCACGCCCGCGTTGGCGATGTTGTGGGCGATGGTCTGAAGGGCCACCTGATTCTGGCTCAGCGCGTTCTTCCCCAGGTTCAGGATGGATTGAAGGCCCATCGGCTCCTCCGCTTCCCCAAGACCGAACCAAATTGCGGATTCACGCCCCCGCCCAAAAGGCTGCCAGGGAATTCACGATGCCCCTTCCCCTCTCCCCTCGGGAGAGGGGAAGGGGGTGAGGGAAGTTGCTCGCGCCGCCTCGTCCACCCTCACCCCGGCCCTCTCCCAGAGGGAGAGGGAGAACTGCCTCCGGCCCTGAGGAGAAGGGGCCGGGATTCCCCCCTAGATGGCTTGCCGGAGGAAATCCCCCGGGGCCTTGCTGGGCGCGCCCTTGCGGCCGCCGCGCCCGTAGACCGAAGGCCCGGAGATGATCTCCTTGAGGTGCTCCATGATCCCGTTCATCGTGCCGAGGAGGCCCTCGGCGAGGAACCGGTTGCCCTCGTTGTGCTCGTTCGCGCGCTCCACCGCCTCACGGAGCTGCAGGCGGACCTCCATGATCCGCCCCGCCCAGGGGGCAGGAGCCCGGCGCACCAGGTCGAGGAGGCGGAACTCCGCTCCGCCCGCGATGCCCTGCTCCCGGCCGATGGTGGCCGCGAGGCTCCCCCGCTCGATCTCGAGCTTCTGGATCCGCCCGATGAGGATGGCCTTGGCGCCGAGCTGCTCCTCGAGGCGGCTCATGTCCAGCGCCCGGATGGCCTCCCGCTCCTTCTCCAGCAGGACCGTGAGCTCCCCGTACAGGCGGGCCTCCTGCTCCAGGATCTCGACCAGGCGCGAAATCGCCTTCGTCATGGCTCCTTCTCCTCGCTCTCCGGCCCGGCCGGGGCCAAGGTCTTCGGGGGCTGGGCGCCCGCCGCCCGGGCGGCCGCCTTCTCGCCCGCCTGCCGCATCTGCTCGAAGAGGGGCCCCGCCAGGCCGATGCCCGGACCCTTGACCACTTCCTTGGACACGGCCTCGTCCAGCATCCCCTCGAACCACTCCCGCGCCATGCTCCGCTCGAAGACGCCGCCCTTGGGCATGGACTTCCGCATCTCCTTCAAGAGCAGGTTCACGAAGATGGCCTCGAACTCCTGGCTCGCCTTCCGCAGGGCCCGCTCGTCCCCCCCCTTCGCCGCCCGCCGCGCGAGCTCCGGCGCGCCGTCCCCCGGCTGGGGCATGGCCTGCTGGAGCTTGAGGCCGCTGAGGTTTGGGAATTCGGCCGGCATCCTGTCCTCCCGCCCCTAGAGGAGCGCGATCTCCGCGTCGAGAGCGCCCGCCGCCTTGAGCGCCTGCAGGATGGCGATCAGGTCGCGCGGGGCGACGCCGATGGCGTTGAGCCCCCGCACCACGTCGCCGATGCTCACCGTCCGGGCCAGGACGACCATGTTCCGCTTCTCCTGCTTGACCGTGACCTCCGAGCGGGGCACCACCACCGTGGCGGCCCCCTCGGGCGCGAACGCCCCCGGCTGGGAGACCTGGGACTCCTCCCGGATCACGATGTTCAGGTTTCCGTGGCTGATGGCCACGGTGGAGATGCGCACGCTCTCGCCCATGACGATGGTGCCCGTCCGCTCGTTGATCACCACCCGCGCCCGCTGGTCGGTGGCCACCTCGATGCGCTCGAGCTGGGCCATGGCGTTCACCGCGCCGCCCGAGACCTTGGCGACGTCGACGTCCACGGTGCCGGAGTCGCGGGCGACGGCCGCGCCCTCGCCGAACGTCTGGTTGATGGCGGTCACCACACGGGCCACCGTGGTGAAGTCGGGCTGATGGAGGGCGAGCCGGATGCTCTTCTGCGCGGCGAAGTTCACCGGGATCTCCCGCTCCACCGAGGCGCCGCCGCTGATGGTGCCCACGGTGGGATGATTCCGCTTGACGGCCGTGCCGGTCCCGCCCTCGAAGGCGAAGCCGCCGCCGAGCGACACCGGGCCCTGGGCCACCGCGTACACCTCCCCATCCGCCCCCCGCAGGGGCGTGAGCAGGAGGGTGCCGCCGAGCAGGCTCTTGGCGTCGCCCACGGCCGAGACCGTCACGTCCAGGCGGGAGCCGCTCCGCGCGAAGGGCGGGAAGTCCGCCGTCACCATCACGGCCGCCACGTTCTTCACCTTGAAGGCGGTCGCCGGGATGTTGATTCCCAGCTTCTTGAGAAGGTTCGCCAGGCTCTGCGCCGTGAAGGAGGGGTCGTTGCCGTCGCCCGTGCCGTCCAGGCCCACGATCAGGCCGTAGCCGAGGAGCTGGTTGGAGCGCACCCCCGAGACGGAGGCCACGTCCTTCAACCGCGCCGCCCGGGCGCCGGCCGGCGCCGCCAGGGAGAGGGCGAGGAAGGCCGCGAGCAGCAGGCTCGCCCGGGTCATGGTTTTCCGCATCGAATCATCCCCTAGAAAGGCCAAAGGATGTTCACCGCCCGGCCGAGCCAGCCGGGCTGCTGGGCCTCGGCGAGAATGCCGTCGCCGGTGTAGACGATCCGGGCGTCCGCCAGATTCTTCGATTGGACGGTGTTGTTGGTGTCGATGTCCTCGGGGCGCACGATGCCGCTCACCGTCACGATGAGTGTCTCTTTGTGGGTGGTCAGCTCGCGGCGCCCCTCGATCAGAAGGTTTCCGTTCGGAAAGATCTCGACCACGCGGGCCCCGATGGTGGCGTTCATGGTGTCGGTGCGCTCGATCTCGCTCTCGCTCGTGAGGTCGTTCCGCGAGGTGGCGCGCAGGGTGTCGTCCTGGTTGAAGCGCCGCCCCCGGCCGCCGCTGGGGGTGGCCAGGATCTTCCCGTAGCCCGGGAGCGACGGGACCGTGAAAGCCAGGTCGGAGGAGCGCTTGTTCTCGGTGTCCGCCTCTTTCTTGGCGTTGGAGGACTCGTTGATCACCACCGTGAGCACGTCCCCGACCCGCATGGCCCGGCGGTCATGGAAGAGGAAGGGGCTCGTATCGCTCCAGAGGGAGGCCCGGCTGGCGGCGGCCGTCTCGGTGGGCGCGGCGGAGGGCGGAGCCGTCACCCCGCGGCGGAAGGTCTCGACCCGGCGCACGGGCGCGCCCGGCGCCGCGGGATCGGTGCGGGCGGGCGGGGCGGGCTCTCCACCGCCGGCCGAGAACATGCCCCCGCATCCCCCGAAGGGGGCCGCCACCGCGAGAATCAGAAGCGCCTTCCCCAACCGGCTCCGCATATCCTCCCCCGCTCAGAAAAGAACTTCCACGGCCGCCTTTTCCACCACGCGGCCCTGGACCATCTTGTTGGAGTCGACGTTCAAGATGCGGATCGCCTCGCCCTTGCGGCCCGAATCGAGCGCCTTGCCCACCGCCGTCATCATCAGGCCGCCCCGGCGGGCGACGATCCGCACCAGGCTGCCCTGGCGGACGAGGTAGGGAAGCTCCACTTCGGCGGCGCGCACGGCCTCGCCCGGCGCCAGCGCCCGGCGCAGGCGCGCGCCCTCGAGATCCTCCATCCGGGTCAGGGCGTCCGGGGGCAGCGAGGCCAGGTCCTTGCGGCGCATCTCGAAGAAGGAGGCGTCCACCACCTGGTTCGCGCCGAGGGGCACGCGGGCCACGGGGACGCCGGCGTAGACCGCAATCTCGGCCGTCACCCAGAGCCTGCGCACCTCCGCGCCGGCCTCGTTCCGCACCACCACCATCAGCGGGGTGCGGCCCAGGAGCCGCCCCTGGGGCGGCAGCTCCGCCTCGAGCGAAACCCGCCCGGGAGGCAGGAGGACCCGCTGCCCCTGGAGCTGGACCGAGCGCACCTCGGCCCGGTCCGGGCCCGTGCCGAGCTGGGCCGCGACGAAGCGGCGCACCTCGGCCGCCACGTCCCCGGCGTCGAGAAAGCGCGGGGCCCCCTGGCCCTCCGCCGGCAGCGGGAGCGCCATCGAGAGGACGAGAGCGGCTGCGAGCAGCGTCTGGCGCATGATCCGTCCCTTACCGCTTGAGGTTGGCCACGACCTGGAGCATCTCGTCGCTGGTCTGGATGGCCTTGCTGTTGATCTCGTAGGCGCGCTGGGCCTCGATGAGGGCCACCAGCTCATCCACCACGCTGACGTTGGAGTTCTCGAGGAAGCCCTGGACGAGCGTCCCCAGGCCATTGACGCCCGGGTTGCCCGTGGTGGGGGCGCCCGAGGCCACTGTCTCGCCGAAGAGGTTGCGCCCCAGGGAGTTGAGGCCGCCCGGGTTGGGGAAACGGGCGAGCGTGATCTGGCCCGCCTGGGTCGGGGTGGTGGCCCCCGCCGTGAGGACGGAGACGGTGCCGTCCGTCCCCACGGTGATCTTGAGGGCGGTGGTCGGGATGGTGATGTTCGGCGAGAGGAGGAAGCCCTCGCTCGTCACGAGCCGGCCCGTGCTGTCGAGCTTGAAGGCGCCCGAGCGGGTGTAGGCCGTCTCGCCGCTGGGCCGGGTGATGACGAAGAAGCCCTCTCCCTCGACGGCGAGATCGAGCTCGTTGTCGGTGCGCTTGAACTCGCCCTCGGTGAAGATCTTCTGCGTGGCCGCGGGGCGCACGCCGGTGCCGATCTGGAGGCCGGTCGGGATCTGGTTGCCCTGCGCGGAGGGCGAGCCGGGAGGGATGATGGTCTCGTAGAGGAGCTCCTGGAAGTCCGCCCGGTGCTTCTTGAAGCCTACGGTGCTGACGTTCGCCAGGTTGTTGGCGATGACGTCGATGTTGATCTGCTGGGCCTGCATTCCGGTGGCGGCGGTGAACAGGGCGCGGATCAAGGTTCTGCCTCCTCAGGGGGCTGGATCAGGCGATCGACTGGGTCCGCCCCAGATCGTTGACTGCCCGGTCGCTCATGGAATCGAAGGACTGGAAGATCTTCTGGTATGCCTCGTACAGCCGGGCGGTTTCGATGAGGGCGACCATCTCCGAGATGGGCGAGACGTTCGAGAGCTCGAGCGAGCCCTGGACCAGCTGCGGCGCCGCCACGGGGGTGCCCTCTTCCCGGGGATCGATGGTGGAGAAGGCGGCCCCGTTCTGCTTGAACAGCTTGTAGGGCTTGGGGAAGTCCACCACTCGGATCCGGCCCGCCACCGCGTTCCCCACCATGACCTCGCCGGTCTGGCCGATGACGATCTTGTCCCCGGCCGGAAGGCGGATGGCCCTTCCCTCAACGCCGAGAACCGGGAAGCCATCGGCCGAGACGATCTCCCGGCTGCCGTTCAGGGCGAACTGCCCGGCCCGGGTGTAGCGGCGGCCCTCCGGGGTCTGGAGCACGAAAAAGCCGTCGCCGACGATGGAGACGTCAAGCGGGTTGGCCGTGTGCTGTGTCTTTCCGCCGGAATAGTTAATGAGGGTGGCCGCCCAGCGGGACTGCCGGACGAGGTCGCCGCCGAGGGGACGGATCTCGTCCGCCGGGGCTTCGGTCTGGTGAAGATCGAAGACGGGCCGCTCGGCCTTGAAGCCGACGGTGCTGGCGTTGGCCAGGTTGTTGGTCGCGATCTCGAGGTGGCGCTGCCGCAGGAGGGCGGCCGCGATCACGCTGTAGGCCCCTGGCTGCACCGCTCTCTCCTCCTCAAGCCCGCGACAGAGCCTTCGTCCCGGGGGCGGCCCGGGTGCTTTGCCTGGTGCTCAGAGCAAGAGATGTGCCAGGAGGGGCGCTTGGATCTGATGCCGGGAAATGCATTCAAATACAATTGGTTGTTACATTTGATTGATGTTGTTTCTAGGTCATGTCCGGCCCGACCGGCGGGCCCGGAACGATTTACCTATCCGAAACTTGACGGATTATGCAGCTTTTTCCTTCTTCCACTTTTCATTGACGAAGTACACGAAGGCCAGGATCTCGGCGATCACCTTGTACAGATCGGGCGGAATTTCGGCTTCCAGGTCGAGCTTTCCGAGGAGGCGGACCAGGTCCGAGTCCTCCCGGATGGGGATGTTGTGGATGCGGGCCAGCTCCAGGATGCGCTCGGCCACCTCTCCCCGGCCCTTGGCCACGAGGCGGGGGGCCTGCTCGAGCCGGGGCTCGTAGCGCAGGGCCACCGCCTCCATCGGGATGACCGGCAGCGGCCGGCGATGGGGCTCCATGAGAAAATCTCCTATTCCCTCAATCAGAAGCAGACGCGGAAGAAACCAACCCTTCCTAGCCGGGAAAATTGTCTTCCCCCTCCCCTCGGGAGGGGGAGGGAGCCACCCATGGGCTTTCCCCACCCCACACTCCCCGGAGGGGGAGGGAGAAGGCGGATGCTCTCCCCGGCTAATGTGCTCCCGGGGCCTCTTGGCCCCGATGAAACCTCACACCTTGAGGTCGATGAAGGGAGCGGCCCCCTCGGGGCCCGCCGCCTCGGGCGGCGCGGGGACGGCCGGCTCGGGCGTCACCTTCCCCTGGGCCCACGACACCCTCTCCACCTGGATCTGCTGGCTCTCGATGGCCTCCCGGAGCTTGGGCAGCTCGCCGTTCAGGAAGCGCCCTACGGGCTCGCTCGGGGTGGTGAAGCGCACCGAGGCCCGGCCGCGGGCCAGGGAGGCGTCCACCCGGAGGGGGCCCAGCCCCTCCAGCTCCAGGAGGAGGACGGCCGAGTAATTCTCCTTCCGGCCGCCCTTTTTCCCGGCCCCCCGATCCCCCCGCACCACCACGTCCATTGTCCCCCGCTCCCCGCCCAGGACATAGGGAATCTGGAGAAAGCTCCCCTGGTCCACGTGCTGGCGCAGGGCGTTGGCGGCGTTCAGGAAATCCAGCGAGGCCGCCGCCCGCCCGGCCCCCGCCCCCAGGGAAGCCAGGGCCGGGTCGTTCCGCCCGATCTCCCGCGCCGCCTGGAGGAAGCGCTGGAGGCTCTCCCGCAGCGATCCCTCCTCGGGCGCCCGGCCCGGGGCGTCCGCCTCCCGGCGGCCCGGCTCCCGCAGCGAGGTCTCGAACGCCTCCCGGACCCGCTCGGGCGTCAGCTCTCCCTCCCGCAGGACGAGCCGCTCGAGGGCCGCGTGGAGGCGCCCCGCCTCCCGGACGAGGGCGGGCTCCTCGCCGGGCGCCTCCCGAAGCTGGGCCAGTCCCTCGGCGAGCTGGAGGAGCCGGGGTCCGAAGCTGCGCTCCCCGGCCCCGCCCGAGGGGACCCACCTCCCCTCCCCTCCCCGGCTCCCCCAGGCGGGCGGGAGAAGCTGGAGGTCCAGCCGGGGCGCCGTCCCCCGCACCCAGAGCCGGACCGGATCGCCCGGCGAGAAGGCCCCCGAGGCCTCCTGGGGCCAGGGGACCTCCATCTCGAAGCCCGGGAAGCGGAGAAGGGCCGTCCGGGCGGGCGCCGCCACGGGTGGAGGGACTCCTTCCCGGCCTCCGCCCGGGAGCGCCTGGCCCGCCGCCCGCCCGCTGGCCTCGGGTTTCCCGTGGAACGCGGGATTGGGAGTCTCGGATGCGCGGGGGACGGCCTGGGGGAGCACCCGGAGGAGCACCCCTTCCAGCACGTTCCCCGGCTGGAGGGCTTGGAGGACCTGCTGGGAGGAAACCGGCGCCGCCCGGAAGGGCCCCGCCCGCAGGATGGCGGCCAGCCCCCCCTCCGCCGGGGGCGTGGACGCCCGGGGTCCCCCCCGCCCCAGCACCTGGAGGGAGAAGACGCCGCCGCCGTCCTGCCCCCGGACGAAGATGCGGTCCCCCGGCCGGGCGGGTGGATCGAGCTGGAAGGGCAGCGCCACCCCACCCAGGTTCACCCCGGCCGCCAGCCGGTTCGCGAAGGGGAGAACCTCCCCCGCCAGCACGCCCTTGCCCAGGAGCAGGCGCAGCGCGGGCGGGATCTCGGCCCCGGGCGCCAGCCGGATGGCCCCCGGGGAGGGAAGCTCCAGCTTGCCGCTCCCCTCGCCCGAGCGGGCGAGGATGCGGATCAGCGGGGCTTCATCCCCCCGACGGGGCACCAGCTCGGCCAGCACCCCCTCGCCCGGAAGGAGCTCGAGCCGGAGCTGCACGAGAATGTCGAGGCTTCCGGCGCTGAGCTGCACCGCGCCCGGCGGGGCGCCGGGCGGAGCGGCCCCGGCCACGGCCGCGAAAATCTCCCCCGGCGCGAACGGGAGCGCCTCCCCGGGCGGGACCGCCCCCGCCGGGGCGGGGGCGCCCTGGGGCGTGATCGGGATGGGGATGTCCGGCGTCATCGGCTGGAGAGGAAGGGGTCAGACGACCACATTGATGAACCGGCCCTGGAAGTCCTCCTCGCCCGGGGACGAGGGCGCGGGAGGGGCCTCCTCGGGCGGGGCGGCCTCGTCGCCCTCGCGCTTGCGGGCGTGGTACTCGGCCCCGAAGTGGCCCTCCTGGTCCACGTTTGGGTTCTCCGCCTCCCGCGCCTCGACCACCGTCTCCGCCTGGACGCGGCGCTGGCGGTCGTGCTCGGCCATCTGGGCGTGGAGGAGGTTGGCCGCCTGATGGGCCTGCTGGTTCACCACCCGCTCGGCCGCCTGGGTCTGCGGGGTGGCCATCGGGAAATGGATGGATTCGGCCATTTTCGGACCTTTCTCCGGGGCGCCTGTTTTCCCCTTTTCTTATCGGCGGAAAAGGGCGAATCCTTGAATTTCCCCTAATATTTCCATTCTTTTCGGCTGTCAAGGGACCCATTTTCGAATAAGCCCATCCGGACCGCCTCTCCCCCCGTGCAGGGGCATTCAATGAGCGCCCTTACGGGATGAACGGCGGGGTTTCTGTCCGTAGGGGCGAATCTTGTATTCGCCCCGCGTCCGCGGACCGACCCAAGAGGGCGAACACGAGGTTCGCCCCTACAGACAATTTACGGGATTCGGGTCCGCAGGGGCGCGCGGCCGTGCGCCCCTGCAACAAAAAAGGGGAATCGCGGGTTTAGAAAGGCCCTAGGGCTTCTCGCCGACGAGGCGCTTGAGCTTCACCTTGATGCGCGCGATGGCCTTGGAGTGGAGCTGGGAGACGCGGGATTCGGTCACGTCGAGGATCTGCCCGACTTCCTTCATGGTCAGCTCCTCGTGGTAGTAAAGCGAGAGCACGAGGCGCTCGCGCTGGGGCAGGGCGTCGATGGACTGCCCGAGGATGCGCTTGAGCTCCTCGAAGGCGAGCTTGGCCTGGGGGTCGTCCTCGTCCAGCGAGGCCAGGTGATCGAGGAGGGAGCGGTTGTCCTCCGGGTGGGTGGGGTCGATCAGGTCGTCCAGGCTCAGGAGGGCCATGCCGGCGGACTGAGAGAGGAACTTCTGGAACTCCTCCATGTTCATGCCCAGCTCGCGGGCCACCTCCTCGTCCGAGGCGGCGCGGCCCATCTCCTGCTCGATCTTGGCGAAGGCGCCCTCCAGGATGTTCGCCTTCTGGCGCACCGAGCGGGGGATCCAATCCATCGCGCGCAGCTCGTCCAGCATGGAGCCCCGGATGCGGAACTCGGCATAGGTCTTGAACTGGGCCTCGCGCGTGGGGTCGTACTTGTCGATGGCGTCCATCAGCCCCAGCACGCCCGCGTTGATCAGGTCGTTCACGTCGATGTGGGGCGGCAGCCGGATGGCCAGCCGGTTGGCGATGAACTTGATCAGGGGCGTGTAGCGGAGGACGAGCCCCTCGCGGTCGCTCGGATCGAAATGCACGTCGGGGGCCACGGCCGATTCCCCCCTACTTCTCCGCGAGGAACAGAAGGAGCAGATAGCTCAGGAAGCCGCCCAGGACGGTGAAGATCGCCGCCCCCACGGCGGCCCGCCACAGGGCGAGCCCCAATCCTACCCCGGAGACCATCGCCGCGCCCAGCGCCACGCCGAAGGCCATGACGCCGAAGGCGATGGCGACGCGGGGCAGGGCCTCCATCCACTGGTTGCGGCTCATGGCTCCGCCTCAGGCCTTCTGGGCCGCGAGCTTCCGCCAGAAGAACTGCATGTGGCCCGCGGGGAAAACGTCGGGAGGGAGGTTGTGGAGCCGGTCCGCGAGCGCCCGCAGGCACCGCACGGCCGGGATCTTCGGGAAGAGCACCGAAGCCGCCTGCTGCCTCCGCACGGCCTGGGGCATGCCCGGATCGATCACGACGTGGCCGAGGTAGCTCAGGGAGATGTTCAGGAACTTGTCCGCCACCGCGCTCAGCCGGGCGAAGACGCCCTTGCCCTCGCGCTCGTCGGCCACCATGTTGGCCAGCACCCGGAACCGGTAGCCCCGCCCCTTCTCGCTCAGCACCTTCATCAGCGCGTAGGCGTCGGTGAGCGAGGTGGGCTCGGGCGTGGCGACCACGATGACGTCCTGGACCGCCGAGTTGAAGTAGAGGACGTTCCGGCTGATGCCGGCGCCGGTGTCCACGATGAGGTAGTCGAAGGGATCGGCGAGGGCGTCGAACTCCTGGAAGACCTGCATGCGGTCCTCCTCGCCGAGCTCGACGAGGCGGGCCACGCCGGAGCCGGCCGGCAGGACCCGTACCCCGCCCGGGCCGTCCATCATGATCTCGGGGAGGGTCTTCTCTCCCGAGAGGACGTGCTCGAGGGTGAAGGCGGGCCGGAGCCCCAGGACGACGTCCACGTTGGCGAGGCCGAGGTCCGCGTCCAGGAGCAGCACGCGGGCCCCCATCTTGGAGAGCCAATAGGCGAGATTGACGGCGACGCAGGTCTTCCCGACCCCGCCCTTCCCGCTGGTGACGGACAGGACCCGCATCCGCCGGTTGTCCTGACTGAGTGTCATGCTGCCCCCCGCGCCCCTCAAGCCGGCGCCCCCACGGCCGTCCCCTGGCGGTGGGCCGCGGGCAGGATCAGGCGGGCCATCCGGGCGGGTGAGGCCACCTCTAGGTCCTGCGGCACCCTCTGGCCCGTCGTGAAGTACGCCACGCGGACCCCCAATTCCATGTGCCTTTCGAAGATTACACCAAACCGGCTGCTTTCATCCAGTTTCGTGAAAATGAGCCTGTGGAGCGGCACGCAGGAGAACCGCCCCGCCATCCGGGCCATGTCGTCGGGGTGCGTGTTGGCGGCCAGCACCAGGTAGTTCTGCCCGCGGCGGCCTTCACCGAAAAAGGACTGAAGCGCCGAGACGCCCGAAGGATTGCCCAGCACCGTGCCGGGGGAATCCACCAGCACCACGTCCGCCTTGGCGAAGCGCTCGGCGGCGTCGTCCACCTCGGCCGGGGAGCCGGCGGCGAGGAAGGGCAGCTTGAGGGAGGCACTGAAGGCGCGCAGGCGCTCCACGGCCCCGGTGCCCGGGACCTCGATCCCGACGAGGCCCACCTTCAGGCGGCGCCGGCGCGTGCACTCGGCCGCGATCTTGGCCACGGTCGTGGTCTTCCCCACCCCGGTCGGGCCGATGAAGTTCGCCAGGGCCGGCCCCGCCTCCTCCGGGCGCCTCGCGCGGACGGGCCCGCCCGCCTCGAACAGGAAGGTCAGCAGCCCCGCCACGCGCTCGCGCAGGGGCTCGGCCGAATCCTTCTCCGAGAGGGCGAGGCTCCCCGCCGCCTGGGCGATGAGCTCGCGAGCGGTCTCCTCCCCCAGCCCGCTCTCGACGAGCTCGGTGTAGACCGAGGAGACGATGAGCGGGGAGAGTCCGTTCGCCGGCTCCGGGGCCGCGGGCGCCGCCTTGGGGGCGCGGGCGGGGGGCGCGGGCGCGCGGGGGGCCTGGAGCTCGGGCTCCGGGCGCGGGACCGCCGCGCCGCCGCCGCCGGGCATGGACTCGCTCCACTCGGCGGCCTCCACCTCGAAGTGGTCCCCCTCCGCCCCCCGCACCCGCCGGGTGGCGAAGATGACGGCTTCGGAGCCGAGGGCCTCCCTCACCTTGCCGAGGGTTTCGCGCAGATCCTTTCCGCGGAACAGGTGTCGTTTCATGCCAACCTCACGCTTCCGAGACTCTGGATACGGACTCCAGGGGCGATTTCGTTGTGGCTAAGGATCGCGAGCTGCGGGATGAAGCGCTCGACGAACTTCCTCAGGTGGCCCCGGACGGCCGGCGAGGCCAGCAGGACCGGGGGCGTGCTCGAGGTCTCGAACCGCTCCATCTGGCCCTGGATGCCGCGCAGGAGGCGGTCCGCCAGGGCGGGGTCGAGGGCCAGGTAGCTGCCGTGCTCGGTGTGCTGGAGGGAGCCCACCACCGAGCGCTCCACCTCGGGGTCGAGGGTGATGACGCTGATCGAGCCCGTCTCGCCCGCGTGCTGGGAGGTCAGGTTCCGGGCCAGGCGGCTGCGCACGTACTCGGTCAGGACGTCGGGGTCCTGGGAGATGACGGCGTAGTCCGCCAGGGCCTCCAGGATCGAGACCAGGTCGCGCACGCTCACGCCCTCGCGCACGAGGTTCTGGAGCACCTTCTGCACCTTCCCTAGCGAGAGGAGGTTGGGCACCAGCTCCTCCACCACCTTGGCGTGGGTCTGGCCCACCTTGTCGAGGAGGCGCTGCACCTCGCTGCGGGTGAGGAGCTCGTGGCCGTGCTTCTTGACCACCTCGGTGAGGTGGGTGGCCACCACCGTGGCGGGCTCCACCACGGTGTAGCCCGCGAGCTGGGCCCGCTCCCTGTTGGCCGGCGTGATCCAGATGGCCGGGAGGCCGAAGGCGGGCTCCGTGGTCGGGATGCCGGGTACGGGGCTCTCGACCGCCCCCGTGTCCATGGCCATGAAGTGGTCCATCATGATCTCGCCCCGAGCCACGTCCACCCCCTTGAGGAGAATCGCGTACTCGCCGGGCTTGAGCTGGAGGTTGTCGCGGATGTGCAGCGGCGGCACCACCAGCCCCACGTCGTGGGCGAACTGCCGGCGGATGGACCGGATGCGGTCCAGGAGCTCGCCGTTCTGCCGCGCGTCCACGAGGGGTATGAGGCTGTAGCCCACGTCGAGCTCCATCAGGTCCACCTGGAGCAGGGCGTCCACGTTCTCGGGCGCGGAGACGGCCGGGTGCGCGGCCTTGGCGGCCACATCCTCTTCCTCCTGGCGCTGGACGTCGGCGGCCTTGGCCTGGTTGAGGTAGTAGGCCAGCCCGCCGGTGACGCCCGCGAGCAGGAAGAAGGGGAGCTGCGGCAGCCCGGGGAACATCCCCAGCACGAACAGAAGCCCCGAGGCCACCCCGATGGCCCGGGTGTGGCCGAGGAGCTGGGCACTCATGGTGGCGCCCAGGTGGGTGCTCTCGCCCGAGCGGGTCACCACGATGCCCGCCGCCGTCGAGATGAGGAGCGCGGGGATCTGGGCCACGAGGCCGTCGCCCACCGTCAGGATGGCGTAGGTCGCGGCCGCCCGGGCGAGCGGCATCCCCTGTTGGAATACGCCGATGGCCAGGCCGCCGAGGAGGTTGATAAAGGTGATGACGAGGCCGGCCACGGCGTCGCCGCGGACGAACTTGCTGGCGCCGTCCATCGCGCCGAAGAAATCCGCCTCCCTGCTGATCTGGGAGCGGCGGCGGCGGGCCTCCGCCTCGTTGATGAGGCCGGCGTTCAGGTCCGCGTCGATGGCCATCTGCTTGCCCGGGATGGCGTCCAGGGTGAACCGCGCGGCCACCTCGGCCACGCGCCCGGCGCCCTTGGTGATGACCACGAAGTTGATGATGACGAGGATGAGGAAGACGACGAGGCCGACGACGTAGTTCCCCCCGACGACGAAGTTGCCGAACGCCTGGATCACCTGCCCCGCCGCCCCCGGCCCCTCGGAGCCCTGCGTGAGGATAAGGCGGGTCGAGGCCACGTTGAGGGAGAGGCGGAAGAGCGTCGTGACCAGCAGGAGCGAGGGGAAGACGCTGAACTCCAGGGGCTCCGTCGTGTAGAGGGAGACGAGGAGCACCACGATGCCGAAGGTGATGCTGAACGAGAGCAGCGCGTCCAGCATGGGCGCGGGCACGGGGATGATCATGACGACCAGGATCCCCACGATCCCGAGGGCCATGGCGATGTCGCTGTTCCGCGTCAGCCTCGCGATTCCAGCCGCCTCGTTCATTCTCCCCTCTCCCGGGCCGGTTTCATGCGCAATTCACGCCTTTCGACCTCGAGCCCCGTGCGGCCGGCGGCGCCCCTTGCGCCCTCACCCCGGCCTCCGATCGGTCTGTAGGGGCGATGCTTGTCATCGCCCTCTTCAACCGGCGCCCGCTTGGGGCGAACACGAGGTTCGCCCCTACAGGGGCCGCCCTCATCCCGGCGAATGCGCCTTCCGTCCCTCGTCATCTAGGCCGCCTCGCGCTTGAGCGTATAGACGTAGGCCAGGATCTCGGCCACGGCCTTGTAGAACTCCGCCGGGATGGCCTGGCCGATCTGGACGGCGCGGTAGAGGCCGCGCGCCAGGGGCTTGTTCTCGATCTGGGGGACTCCGTGCTCCTCGGCGATCTCGCGGATGCGCTGGGCGATGAAGCCCCGGCCCTTGGCCACGACCATGGGCGCCTCCATCTCGCCGCGCACGTAGAGCACCGCCACGGCGTAGTGCGTGGGGTTGGTGATGATCACGTCGGCCTTGGGGACGGCGGCCATCATGCGCCGGCGGCTCATGTCCCGCTGCACCTGGCGGACGCGCGCCTTGACCAGGGGGTCGCCCTCGCGCTGCTTGTACTCCTGCTTCACCTCGTCCTTGCTCATCTTGATGTTCTGCTCGAAGGCGTAGCGCTGGAAGGCGTAGTCCACGGCGGCGAGGAAGAGCAGCACCATCGTGGAGCGCACGATGATCTTCGTCGCGAAGTCGAGCAGGAAAGCGAGGATCTCCGCCGGGGGCGTCTGCGAGAGCTTGGGAAGCCCGGGCCAGGCCTCGGACACCGTCAGGTAGCCCACGTAGCCCACCAGGGCGACCTTCCCCAGCGACTTGAAGAGGTCCATCCAGCCCTGCTTCCCGACGAGGCGCTTCAGGCCCTCGAGGGGGTTCATGCGGCTCATCTTGGGCGCGAGGGCCTCGGGGGCGAAGAGCAGGCCGAACTGGACGACGTGCGCTAAGACGGAGAAGACCGCGACGAAGCCCAGCAGCGGCAGGAGGGCCCAGGCGGCCGACTCCACCGCGATGATGAGGAGCGAGAGGAAGTCGTCCGGCGTCTCCAGCCGCACCGAGGCCGCCTGGAAGAAGTGCCGCGTCATCCGGGCGACGGACTCCCCGGTCGCGCCCGTGAAGAAGTAGAAGTAGACGACGGCGGCGGCGAGGATGGCCACCGAGGCGACCTCGCGGCTCTTGGCCACCTGGCCCTTCTCGCGAACCTCCTCGCGCCTGCGCTGTGTCGCGGGCTCTGTCTTGTCGTCTTTCTCGGCCGCCATCGCCTTCCCCTAGAAGGACCGCACCAGGCGGAGGAGGCTCCCCCCCATCGCCGTGAAGACCTGCCCGTAGAGCAGGCCCATCATCGAGAGCGAGACGAACAGCGCCCCGAAGCCCACCGCCACCTGCACGGAGATGCCCACGATGAAGATGTTCATCTGGGGCACGGTGCGGGCCACGATGCCCAGCGCGAGGCTCGTCAGCAGGAGCACCACGGTGGCCGGCGCGGCGAACTGAACGGCGACGATGAAGATGTCGCGCGACACCTGAAGAAAGAGCAGGTAGAAGTCCCGGTTCGCGTGGAACCCCATGAGGGGAATGCGTCCGAAGCTGTCCGAGATGGCCCGGAAGAAGTAGTAGTGGGCGTCGGTCGCCAGGAAGATGAGGGCCGTGATCGCGCTTTGGAACTGCGAGAGCAGCGCCGTGTGGGCCTGGGTGGTGGGGTCCACCGAGGTCGCGATGCCGAAGCCCATCTGGAAGCCGATGGCCTCGGCCCCCACCTCCATGGCGGCGAGGAACAGCCGCGCCAGCAGGCCCGCCGCCAGCCCCAGCATCACCTCCCCCAGCGCCAGCCCCGCGAGCTCGTAGAAAGGCATCTCCTTGAGGAGCATCGTCGCGCCCACGGTCGGGAAGAGCGCCATGGACACCGCCGCCGCCGCCGCGACCTTCACGGCCGAGGGCACGATGGGCGACCCGATGACCGGCGCGGAGAAGAGCATGGACCCCACCCGCACCAGGATCAGGATGAAGCGCTCGAACTCGATCGTCGTGACGTTGAGGTACTCCACGCCCCTCTCCTACCGGACCAGCTTCGGAATGGCCTGGAACAGGTTGGTCGTGTAATCCATCATCAGGTTGAGCATCCAGGGGAATGCCACCAGGGCGATGAGCACCGTCACCAGGATCTTGGGGATGAAGGTGAGGGTCATCTCCTGGATCTGCGTCACGGCCTGGATGATGCCCACCAGGATGCCCACCACCAGGCCTCCGATGAGGATCGGGCCCGCGAGCTTGAGCATCACCTCGAGGGCGGTCTGCACCAGGGTCAGGACGGTATCGGGGCCCATTGCCGCTCCTCCGCGCTCAGCCGAAGCTCTGCATGAGCGAGCCCACGAGCAGGGCCCACCCGTCCACCATCACGAACAGCATCAGCTTGAAGGGCAGCGACACGAGGACCGGCGGCAGCATCATCATGCCGAGCGAGAGGAGGATCGACGCGATCACCATGTCCACGATCAGGAACGGGATGAACAGCATGAAGCCGATCTGGAAGGCCGTCTTGAGCTCGCTGATCAGGAAGGCCGGGATGATGGTGGTGGTCGGCACGTCCGCCGGGGTGGCCGGCCGCTCCTGCTTCGAGAGGCTCACGAAGAGGGCGAGGTCCTTTTCGCGCGTTTGGTGGAGCATGAACTTGCGCAGCGGCCCCTCCGCCCGCCGGAGCGCCGTCATGTAGTCGATCTGGTCGCTCAGGTAAGGCTGGAGGGCCTCGGCGTGGATGCGGGTCCCGACCGGGGCCATGGAGAAGAAGGTCAGGAAAAGCGCCAGCCCGATGAGCACGGGGTTGGGAGGCGTCTGCTGCATCCCGAGGGCCTGCCGCATGAACGCCAGCACGATCACGATCCGCGTGAAGGAGGTCATCATCACCAGAATCGAGGGCGCCAGCGTCAGCACCGTGAGCAGCGCCAGGATCTGGAGCCCCGTCGCGACCTCGCCCGAGGAGGCCGGCGCGCCGAAACCGAGCTGCAGCCGGGGCAGCACAAGGGGAGCCCCCCCCTGGGCCTGCGCCCACGCCGCGCCCGGAACCGCGAGCAGGGCCGCTGCCGCGAAGGCGGGGATGCGGCGGTTCACGAGGCGGCCCCCGTCCACTGGGGCGCGCGGCCCAGCCGCTCGCGGAGCCGCACCACCGCCTTCCCCGCCCCGGCGTCCGGGAGGGGAGGGAGGCCGTCCGGGGCGGGCCTGGCCGGAAGGGCCTTGGCCGGAGCCGCGTGCCCGTTCGAGGCGGAGCGGCCGTTAGAATGGCCGTTCGCGCGCCCGCCCGGGCGGCCGTTCTCCTTGGCCGCCAGGTTCTCGGCATAGGCCTTGATGGCGGCGAGGGAGGCGGCGGGGTTCTTCTCCAGGGCCTCAGGCAGGGCCGGGGCCTTCTCCTTCCCTCCCATGAGCCGGGAGAGCTGCTCGACGAAGGAAGCCTCCCCGCCGTCGCGGAGCTTGGCGAGCGCGTCCCCGTCCTCGATCTTGGTCAGCATGGAGATGCTCTGGCCGCTGATGCCGACGACCAGGATCTCGCCCGCCACCTCGACCACGGCGATGGACTGCTTGGGGGCGAGGTAGACGCGATGGAGGGTGCGCACCACCTTCGCGCCCGCGCCCAGCCTCTTGGCCGCGGAGCCGCCCCATTTCTTGAAGGCCGCCAGCCCGCCCGCGAGCAGGATCAGCAAACCGCCCAGCAGCCCTCCCATCCGGGCCATGAGACCCGCGAGGCTGGGGGCGCCCGCGCCCAGGTCGGCCGGGGTCAGGGGCGCCTGGACGCGCGGCACCGCCTCGGCCTCGCCGGGGCCGAAGGCGGAGGGGGATGCGGGCTTGGCAGGGACCATCGGCGGGGCGGCGGGCGCGCGGGGGGCCGGCACGGGCGCGGCCGGGATTTCGGTCTTGGGGGCGCCGGGGGACAGGGAGCGGCGGAGGACGCTCTCGGGCGTCAGGGGCTCGGTCTTCCCGCGGGGAGCGGCGGGCGCGGGCGTGACGATGTCGCTCTCGCGCCCCGCCTCCCGCCCGGCGGCCGGCCGGAGGCTGTCTCCGGCGAGGGAGGGAAGCGTGAGGGTGAAGGCGTTCCCGCTGGCGGTCACGCCCATGCGGTTCTTGAGATGGGCGATGGCTTGGCCGGCCCGGACGGTGAGGCGGAGGCCGTCCGGCTCCTCCTCGGCCTCGACCCGGCGGTATCCGCCCTGCCCCACCACGAAGTGGCGAAGCTCGCGGCCCCCGCGGGCGCCCCTCAGGAAGAAGGCGACGCCGTCGCCCTCGGCCAGGGGCTCGGGGGCGGGGGAGCTCAGCGCCTGATCGAAAACGGCCACCAGGCGGATGCGATCCTCGCCCGCGTAGACAAACACCTTCTGGAGGACCGGGGCGCCCTGGGCCGGCCACGCCCCGAGGAGGAGAGAGAGAAGGGCCAGGAGGAGGATCACCCCCCGGGCGGCATCACTGCCTCTCGCCAATTTCCCGACGATCCTCTCCATGCGGCGTCTCCAAAAAGCCTTTCGTTCCGGGCCATTTCCATCGGAATGCCTGCGTCTTGCCCGGAGTGAAAAGCAAAGAGCGTACCAGGAGGAGAAAATTCGGCGCGGAGGAGGAAGGCCGGATGAAACGCGAGGAAAATTTTTTGTTACACCTTCATAATCAATATGTTACTTGAACATTAAGAAAATTCATCCTGAGAAAATATGGGCCCGGGGAGGCGCCGGAGCGCCAAATAAGCCGCGATTCCCAAGCATCGGGCAAGTCAGAGGGTTGGCGCGGCCAAGGGAACCGGCGGAGCGGGACATGCGGGAAAACCAGCGCGAGGGACAGGGCCGGAACCCCGCCCGGAGGAGCCTCCGGACGGGGAGCTAGCCCAGCTGCTTGATGCGCTCGATGGGGCTGATGACGTCGGTGATGCGGATGCCGAACTTCTCGCGGACCACCACCACCTCGCCCCGGGCAACGAGCTTGCCGTTCACCAGGATATCGAGGGGCTCGCCCACCTGCTTGTTGAGCTCGATGACGGAGCCCTGGCCGATCTGCAGGAGATCGTTGATGAGCATCTTCGTGCGGCCGAGCTCGACCACCACCTGGAGCGGGAGGTCCATGATGAGGTCGATGTTGATGGGGCCGGCCTCGTCCATGCCGGCCGCCACCCCGCCGCCCTCGCCCGCCCAGCCGGGCTCGCCGGCCTCCTCGGTCCCCACGGCCGCCATGATGGCGCCCGGGTCCATGCCCGCGCCCGGATCCGCCGCCGGATCCGCGCCCGGGTCCAGCTCCTTGTCGCCCCCTTCGCTCATGACGCCCCTTCCTCCGATTCTCCCGGGCGGGAGGACGGCCCCCGGATGCCCGGGGCCGTCTCGCGTTGTATCAGCGCTGGGCAGTGTTCTCCAGCGGGCTGACGATGTCCGTCAGGCGGATGCCGAACTTATCGTTGATGACCACGACCTCGCCCCTGGCCACGAGCTGATCGTTGATGAAGATCTCGAGCGGCTCGCCGACCAGCTTGTCCATCTCCATCACCTGGTTGGACGAGAGGCGGATGAGGTCCTTCACCAGGATGTTCGTCCGGGCCAGCTCCACCGACACCCGCATCGGGATGTCGCGGATGAAGTCGAGCTCCGGCGGGATCTGCGGCCGCTGCTCCTCGATCTCCTCGAAGGAGCGCTCCTGCCGGTCGACATCGTCGTCCATCAACCCCATATCCATACGGTCGTCGCGTGCCATGCTGACGCCTCCGGCTCTCGCCTAGCTGTTCGTGGGGGCCACCAGGGAAGTCACCTCGATGGCCGCCTGGCCCTTGATGGCGCCGGGCCTGCCCCGGAATTTCACGACCCCCTCGACCATGATGTCGATCTCGTCGGTTTCGTCCGTCTCGAGCGTGATGATGTCGCCCGCCCGCAGCCGCACCAGGTCGCCCGCCTTGATCTTGGCCTTGCCCAGGGTGGACACGAGGGCCACCTCCGAGTCCATGATCCGCTCCTGCAGCCGGCTCAGCCACACCTGGTCCACCTCGAGGCGGTCCGACTGGAAGCCCGCGTGCAGCTTGGCGCGGATGGGCTCGATCATGGAGTACGGGATGCAGAAGGAGAGGTTCGCCTGCTGGTCCTCGATCTCCATCTCGAAGGTCACGACGACCACCAGGTCGCTGGGGGGCACGATGCCCGCGAACTGCGGGTTCACCTCCGAGCGCGAATATTCGATGTTCAGCTCGTGCACGGGCCGCCAGGCCGTGCGCAGCTCGTCGAGGAGCTTCAGCACGATGCGCTTGATGATGTAGGTCTCGATGGGGGTGAAGTCCCGGCCCTCCACCTTGACCTGGGTGCGGGCCGTGCCCCCGAAGAGGACGTCGATCAGCGAGAAGACGAGCTTCGTCTCCAGCACCAGCAGGGCGAAGCCGCGCAGGGGCTCCATCTTGTAGATGTGGAGGCTCGTGGGCACGGGGAGCGTCTTCAGGAACTCGCCGAACTTGATCATGTCGGTCGAGACGAGGGCGACGTCCACCACCCGGCGCAGCATGGCGCTGATGGCGCTCCGGAAGAGCCGGCTGAACCGCTGGTGGATGATTTCCAGCGTCGGCATCCGGCCGCGGATGATCCGCTCCTGGCTGGTCAGGTCGTAGGGGACGACCCCTTCCCCGGCGGCGGCCTCGTCGCCGGCGGCGGTGTCGATCTCCCCCTCGGTCACGCCCTGCAGCAGAGCATCCACTTCCTCTTGCGACAGGATCTGGTTCATCGCTCCACCTCGGCCGGAACCCCGGCGCCCGCTACTGGACCACGAACTCGGTGAAGAAGACGTTCTTCACCTTGGCGGTCTTGAGAATGGTGTTCAGCCGGGCCGTCAGCTCTTCCTTCAGCACTTGCTTGCCGGCCCCCCCCAGCACCTGCTGGGAGGTCTTGGTGCTCAGGGCGGAATTGATCTGGTCCTTGATCTCGGGGAGGCGCCCCTTGAACTCGCCCTCGCCCTCTTTCTTGTCCAGCTCCAGCTCGATGGTCGCCTTGAGGTAGCGCCGACCGCCCGGGTCCGCCAGGTTCACGATGAAGGGCGCCAGCGGGAGAATGGGGCCCGCCATCCCGGCGCCCCCGGCCGCCGGCTCCCCCGGCTTCCCGTGCGCGTCCACCTTGGCGGCCGCGGGCACGGGGCTCCGCATGAAGAACCACCAGCCGGCGAAGCCGCCCCCGCCGAGCACCACGAGGGCCACGGCGCCGATGATGATAAGCTTCATCAGCCCGCCGCCGCCCTTGGCGGGGGCGCCTTCGCCCTCTTGCGCGTGTTCCGCCGCTCCCTCTTCCGCCTCGGGGGCCTTGGCCATCGCTCCCTCTCGTCAGCCTCGCTTCGCGCCGCGCCACGGGCCGCGCCGGCTCGGGGATCGCCTCTCGTCCAGGGGCGGCCGCACCGCGGCCAAATCCGTCAGCAAACTGGCGCCCCTGGGCAATTTCAAATATTAAACCGCCGTTAACGTGACTTCAATCACTTTCCCCGGAATCCCTCAAAACCATCTTATTTAAAAGATTTTCCGCCTCCTCCGGCCCTCCGGGAGAGCCGTCCGGTGGAAAATGAGCAATTCCCATGCCCTGCCCGTCCCCCGCCCGGCCGCCCCTCCCTCCCCCGGCCAGGCCCGCCCCTCCCCGGGCGGCGGACTTTTTGGGCTGGAATATCGTGAAATATCGTGAACAAGCCTTCCCCCAAGGCCGGTTTCAGCTCATTCCGAAACCGCCCCGCCCCTCCCCACCCAGGAGCCCGGGCGATTTTTTCAGCTCGAAAAACCTCGAATATCGGTGAAATTCGAGGAAAGGGGGCCTTTTTCACGGCCTCGACTTCTCCTCCGGACCCCCGGGCGCCTCCCCTCCGCGGTCCCCGGCCAGCCCCGCCCCGGGACAGGCCAGCCCCGCCCCAGGACAAGATACGCCCGGCGGAAGAAGGAGCCGTTACCCCAATTTCGCGCACGTTCATGGATGGGGAGGTCTGTAGGGGCGAATCTTGTATTCGCCCCAGCAAAATCGGGCGAACACGAGGTTCGCCCCTACGGATAGGCGCGTCACCCGCACAGCGAGCCCCCAAAAAACAACGCCGCCCCCTCCCCGGCGGGAAAGGGGCGGCGCGCAGGGCGGGACTGCCAGCCCTGCCCGGGGGTTACGTGCCAGATTGACCATCCCGCTCTGTAGGGGCGGCCCCCCCCACCCCGCGCGGCAGGCCGCGCGGGGACCCCGAAATTGGCCGCCCTCTCGGCGGGGCAGGCACGGGGGCCTGCCCCTACGGGTGGACCCCTGCGGCGGATGTTACCGCGTCAGGTTCACCACCTCGTCCAGCAGCCGGCTGGTCGTGGAGATGACCCGCGCGTTCGCCTGGAAGGCCTGCTGGTCGCGGATGAGCCGCACGAACTCCTCGGCGATGTCCACGTTCGAGATCTCGACCGAGTTGGCCAGCACGACGCCGAAGCCGGCCGTCGTGGCCTGCCCGAGGATGGGCTGGCCCGAGCCCTGGGTCTCGGCGAAGAGCGAGTTGCCCACGTTCGAGAGGCCGCCCGGCGCGTTGAAGTTGGCCAGGATGATCCGGGCCAGGTCGCGCGTCTGGCCGTTGGTGAACTGGCCGGTGATGTTGCCGTTCCGGTTCACCGAAACGGAGATCAGGGTGCCCGTCGTGAACCCGTCCTGGGTCTGGTTGATGACCGCCGAGGAGCCGGCGAACTGCGTTACCCCGTCCAGGCCGCCCTGGAGCGAGGCGTCGGTGGTGATCGAGTTGCCGAAGTCGAAGTCGACGAGCTGGTTCTGCACGGCGCCGCCCGAGAAGTTGAAGCGGTTGGCGCGCGGGAAGGTCACCCCGTTGATGAGGTTCCCGGTGAACTTGTCCTCGATGTCGAGGCCGCCCGTGTTGTTGAACCAGAGCCGCCCGTAGAGCGCCTGCTCGTTCGAGCCGTCGGGGGTGGGGCCCACGAGGTCCCGGCCGAGCATGATGCCGTTGTACTCCCACATGTTCTCCCCGATCTTCCGGAAGAAGACGTTCAGGGAGTGCGACGACCCCAGGCTGTCGAACAGGATGATCGAGGTCGAGAAGGTGGAGCTCTGGAGGTTCGAGGGGTCGTTCACCGTGAACTCCCCGCTCCCGTTCACGTTGAGCGAGCTCACCTGGGACAGGGCCGTGGTGAGGGAGGTGTCGCTGGTGGTACTGCCGGCGACCGCGATCAAGTCGTCAGCCGCGGTGGAAAATCCAAGTGTCGCGGCCGCCGTGCTGGCCGCCTGAGTCCACCTCAAGTTCAGCGTCTGGACGTTTCCCGCGTTGTTCGTGACGGTAAACCGATCAGTGGCGCTGTCATAAGTCACGGCATAGACATCCAAAGTACCGTTCTGCAATTCAAGACCCGCCTTGATGGCGCTTGCCACCTGCTGGGCCGTGACAACTGTGCCGTTCGTCAAGCCGCCGTGTGTGATAAGACTAACGTTGGTGTCGGCACCACCGCCGAAGCTGGCCACGATATTGTCATTCAGCCCCAGGGTGAAGGCGAAGGTCTCGCTCACCGAGAGGTTGGTGGTGCCCAGGACGCCGAGGGTGCCCTCCGTCACCGAGATGGAGCTGGGCGGGATGGTGAAGGAGTTGGAGTCGGAGGGGATGTTGATTGTCCGCTCCCCTCCCGTGGACTGTGAGACGATCTGGAAGCGGTTCACGTTGGAGCCCGAGTTGTAGGTCACCCGGACCGAGCGGATGCGGTTCACCTGATCGGACTGGTCGGCGTTGTTGATCGCCGCCTCGATGGCCTGGGCCAGGCCGTCCCCGGTGAAGCCCCCGGCCGTGACCGTGACGGTCCGCGCGGGGACATAGAAGGCGCCGTCCAGGGTGATGGTGAACTGGTTGCGGCCCGTCACCACGTTGAACTGCACCTGGTTGTCGCTCGTGGTCGAGGAACCTTTGGCGATGGCGTCGTTGGAGGCCGTCGAGAAGCCCAGGTCGTCCGAGGCGGTGCTGGTCGCGACCGAGTGCCTCAGGGTGATCCCTAGACCGCTGCCCCCTGTGTCGTTCGTTATGGTGAACTTTTTGGTCGTGGTGCTGTAGGAGACGGTGTAGGTGTCGGCGAGCGCCGCGCCGCCGTTGGTGGCCTCGAGGGCCGTCTTGATGGCCGTGGCGACCGCCGTCGCGTCGTTCTGCGCGCCGCTGATCAGGCCGCCGTTCGTGATGAGGCTCGCCGTCCGGTCGGCCACGCCGTCGTTCCATTCGATGACGTCGTTCACGCCCGTGAGGAACTGGAAGCGCGTCTCCACCCCGCTCCCGCTGGTGGCCGTCCCGGCCGCGCCGAGGGAGGCCGCGCGGGCGTCGAGGTTGGCGACGAAGCCCGCCTTGGTGGTGGCCTTGGGCGGGTTGTTGGTGACGGTGAGGTTCAGGTCCTGCAGCGTGCCGCTCGGGTTGCCGGAGGCGTCCAGGGTCACGCCCTGCACCTTGTCGGCCCGGCCGTTCACGAGGAAGCCCTCGGAGTCGATGCTGAAGAGGCCCGCGCGGGTGTAGAAGATGCCGTCCGGGTTGCTCACGATGAAGAAGCCCCGGCCGTCGATGGCGAGGTCGGTGCCGCTCGAGGTGGTCTCGAAGGACCCCTGGGTGAACTGCTGGGTGACGCCGGCCAGCTGCACGCCGCGGCCGATCTGGTTGCCGCCCGCCGAGCCGGTGAGGCTCCGGGCGAGGATGTCGGCGAACTCGGCCCGGCTCCCCTTGAAGCCGGGCGAGTTGGCGTTCGCGATGTTGTTGCCGATGACCTCGATGGCCTGCGAGTAAACGTCCAAGCCGCTGACGCCTGCGAAGAGGGCTCCCAAGACGCCCATTTCCTGCCTCCTTCCCCCCCCGGGGGGTGTCTAGGATTTCGCCTCCACCACGGCGTCGACCCTCAGGTCGCCGAGGCCGGCCAGGCGGTTTTTGTCTTCCACGTTGACGACGGTGCGATCCCCGAGATCCACGACGTAGGCCATGCCGTCCATGAGGACGAGGGCCCGCTGCGCGCCCTTGAGCGAGGCCTCCTCGGCGGCCGCCGAGAGCCGGTTGAGCTGCGCCCCGTCCAGCCGCGTCCCCCTCTGGGCCAGCTTCTGCGCCGCCTCGGGGGCGAACTGAACGGGCATGGCCTTCTCCTTCCGCCCCGCCATCTCGGTGCGCAGGATTTCCTCGAAGCCGTCCCTGCGCTGGGGGGCGGAGAGGGCGCCGCCCCGGAGCTTGCCCCCGGCGGGCGGCAGCGGAGGGGCGGGCGGGGCCGTGAGGCTCGAGACGAGCGATCCGACCGACTGGACCGCCGCGAGCGCGAGAAGCGGGTTCATGAAGTCCTCCTGCCTAGATGCCCGGGGCGGCCGGGGGCGCTTCGCCGGCGGGCGGCGCGACCTGGGCGGCCGGCGCGGGCTCGGTGATCTGGACCACGCTCGAGAGGGGGATGTCCTTCGCCCCCACGGTGAGCAGGGTGCCGTCCTGCGCGAACTTGACGCTCTGGACGATGCCGCTCGAGAAGGTCTTCGCCTGGACGGGCTGGCCGTCGGCGCCGAAGGCGAGGATCGAGAAGGTGTAGACGCCGTCCTTCATCGGGTTGCCCTGCTGGTCCCTGGCCGGGAAGGCGATGGTGTGCAGCCCGGCGCCCCGGTTCCCCGCGTCGAAGACCCCGACGAGCGCCCCCGACTGGTCGAAGATGTTGACCACCGTGTCGTCGGTGGCCCCCTCCAGGGAGAAGGCCAGGTTCGAGGCCGCCCCGCCCGAGACGGTGACGGTGTTGCCCTCGGCGAGGACCTGCTTGCCCAGCATCCCCACCGCCTGGCCCTGGGAGAAAGCGCTCTGGAGGTTCCCGAGGCCCTCGAGCGACTTGTTGATGTTGATGAGCTGCTCGAGCGAGGAGAACATGGCGAGCTGCTGGGTGAACTCCGTGCCCTGCATCGGGTTCATCGGGTCCTGGTAGCGGAGCTGCGTCACCAGCAGGGTCAAGAACTGCGCCTTCTGCTCCTCGGCGCTCGTCTTGCCGGCGGGCGCGCCGATGCCCGTGTTGTTCGTCACCGTGACGGTGGGGTTGGAGACTGCCGAGGTGCCCGCCATGACGCCCTCCCGCTAGGCGAAGATGTTGATTGAGCCGTCGCCCGAGAGGGACGGCGAGGCGAAGACCGGGCCGCGCTCGGCCGGGCGGCCGGCTTCATCCTCCGGCCCCGCTTCGAGGTAGAGCGCGGTCTCGCCCTGGTTTCCGGCGCGGTCCTGGCCGAAGCTGCCGGGGTTCAGGTTGGCCCGCACGTCCACCGAGAAATTCTCGAGAGAGACGCCCTGCCGCTGGAGGGCCTCCCGGAGCTCCCTCAGGCCGGACATCACCGCGTCCTTGGCCCACGCGGTCTCGACCGTGAGCTTGGCGCTCATGGCCCCGTCCTGCATCCGGAGATCTATGTGGAGCCGCCCCAGCGAGGGCGGGTCGAGCTGGATGCGCGCCTGGGCCATCCCCTCCCGCACGGCGATGCTCATGCGCGAGAGGGCGGCCTCCAGCACCTGGCGGTGAACCTCGGTCCGCATGAACGGGTCCCGGACCGCCGCCTGGACGGCGGGAGGGTCGGCCTTGGCGTTCTCACCGGAGGCCTGCACTCCCTGGCGCTCCGCGAGGAGCTGCCCGCCCGGCTTGTCTCCTTCCGCCGGCTGGCCGAAATCCCCCTCGCCGGAGGGCGGGGCCGCGGCGGCCATCTGAGCCGGCGCGTCCGGCGCATCCGCGCCATCCGCGTCGGCGGGGCGGGCCCAGTCCGTCCACTCGGCATCCCCGGGCTCGGCCTCTTCCTGGGCCGCGGCCGCGGGGCGGGGAGCGGATTCCTCGGCCGTCTCCTCGGGGGCGGCTTCCGCGAAAAGGCGCCCCTCCTCCCGCGCGGGCGCGGCCTCATCGGAGGAAAGGCCATCCTCGACGGGCGGGAGGGCCGCCTGCGGTTCTCCCTCCTCCGCGAGGGCGGGGAGGTCCTCGCCCCCGGCGGGGGCAACCCGCGGGGCGGCCGGCGCCTCTTCCGGGTCCACCGGGGCCAATCCACCGGAAACGGCGCTGGTTTCCTCCGTCTCCTGGGTGAAGGCGGCCCCAGCCGGCGCGGCGGCCACGGCGACGGGCTTCTCCGCCGCCAGCGGCGCGGCCTGGGCCTCCTCGCCTTCGCCCTGGGACAGCGCCACGTCCGCCAGCGCCAGGCCCAGCGCGTTCGCCTGGATCCGCTCCCGCGGCCCTTCTCCCTGGGTCCCTTCCCCCTTGGAGGCGGCCGCGCCCAGCTTCAGGCCGTTCTCCCCGTCGGGCGCGACCGGGGCCCCGCCCGTCAGCCGGGAGAGGCCGAGCACCGCCGCCGCGACGAGCTGGGAGATGACGCCGGCCGCCTTCTCCTGGCCGGGGGGAACGGCGTTCTCCCCGTCCTCGGAAGATGCGGGGGTATCCTCGCCTTCCTCGGACTCCGGCGCGGCCGGTTTCCCGGGTTGCGCCTCGGAAGAAGCGGAGGCGGGCTTTCCCTCGCCGGAATTGGAGGCGCCCCCGCGCGGCGCCTCCTCCGGGCCTTTCCCCTTGGGAGCGGCGGCGGCCTGCGGTTCTTTTCCCTTGCCCGAGGACGGGGGAGCCGGGCTCGGCCCCTCGGGCCCCCGGCCCTGGCTCGCCCCCGCCAGCATCTCCGCGAAGCGGTCTCCATTGGAGCCGGAATCGCCGCGCGGCGAAGAAGGCGCCGCCACCACGTCGAGAATCTCGCCCGATGAAACCGCCGGAACACTCGGCATGACTTTCCTCCCAGACGATTCCGATAGGCCTGGGCCCGGTGGGGGCATCAGGCTGGGCGCCTCCTATTCACAAGCCATGCCAAAATCACATATTTGTTAATTCGCAATGATTTCAATCGGTTAAGAAGGGCACGAGGGCGCCGCGAGATGACGCGGGAGGCGTTCGAGGGGGAAAAAGATTCCGGAGGGAGGAAGGGATGGGCCGGCTCATGGGGGACGGACAGAAAGGCTGGGGGAGGGGTGCGGGGGTCCGCAGAGGGCGATGCTTGGCATCGCCCTCTGCGGATGATTGCCCGCCCGGGGCGAACACGAGGTTCGCCCCTACAGACCCATCGCGATCTCCGTCGCCTTCTGTAGGGGCGGTTCGCGAACCGCCCCTACGCAAACACCTCGATGCCGCCCGCCCCTGCGGATGGAATTTCCCTATTGAAACTGATTTTCCGTAGGCCGGCTGGCCGTCCCTGCGGACGGACCATGCCGTAGGTTCAGCGGGTGAGAGAAAACGGGGTCCTACTTCACCTGGGCTTTGGCGAGGAGCTCGCTGATGCGGGCGGCGCGCTCGGGCTGCACCACGGCCAGGATGGCGCCCGCCCGCTTCACCTGCATGTTCCGCAGGATCTGGACCGCGAGGCCGATGTCGAGGGTGTTGATGAGCTGGGCGGCGGCGTCCGGCGCCATGGCGGTGTAGGCCCGCACGAGGTGCTCCATGCGGTCGTCCTTGGTGGACGCGGTCTTCTCGAGGGCTTTCTGGATGCGCGTCTCGATCTCGGTCAGGGTGTCGATGCGCTTCTTGATGTCGGCCCGGAGCTCCTGGAGCCGGCTCTCCTCCCGGCGGAGCTCGGTTTCGCGCTGGTCGAGCTCGCGGCGCTTCTTCTCCAGCTCCTGGAGGAGTTGATCGCTCAGCCGCGCCTCGATGGCAGCGGGGGTCTCCTGCTTGCCCTTGTCGTCCTTTTTCTGGCCCTGGGCGGGAGGCTTGGCCGGCGCGGCGGGCTGGGCGCCGTAGGCCGGGGCGAGGAGCGCCCACAGGAGAAGAACGAGGCTTCCCGCGACTCCGAGCATCCTAGGCAACGCCGAACCTCCCCTTCGAGCGGGCGATGAAGCGCACCGACGCGATATCGTCCACCTGCCGCGCTTCCTTGCGGTTCATTTCCTTCTCCTGCGCCTCCACGAAGCGCTCCCTCAGCCGGTCGTAGATTTTCCGCCGGGCGATGGCCATGGACATCTCGGCGCGCTTGCGCCGGACCTCGGCCTGCACCTTGCGGAGGAGATCCTGCTGGTAGCGGATGCGGGCGGTCTGGGCGCCGAAGAAGGCCAGGTAGAGCTGGGCCTTCTGGCTCGGGAGCCCCTCCCCCGCGACCCGTTCGGCCAGATCGTGCCGGGCGCCGTCCAGGTGCCGCTCCAGGGACTGGAGCTGCTCCGTCTCGCGCGCCCGGACCCGCTCGAAGGAGGCGAACTCCTTCATCTTGTTCTGCTCCTCCATCCTCCGGAGCCGGAGGACGGCGTCGAGCGGGAACTTCCGGGGCACGGCCTAGGCCCTCCGGGGGGAGACGGGCGCCGCGGGGCGCGGAGCCGGGGCGCCCGGCCGGGACGGGGCGGACGGGCGGGCCGGGGTGGCGGAGGCCAGCACCTCGTCCCGGAGGCCGGCGACGGCCGCCTCGTACGGGACGCCCTCCCGCACCCCCTGGCGCAGGTAGTCCAGGATCTTGGGGCGGAGCTCGACGGCGCGGTCCACCCGGGCGTCGGAGCCCCGCACGTAGGCGCCCACCTGGATCAGGTCGGCCGACTCGTCGTAGGCCGCCGCCAGCGAGACGAACTCCCCCGCCGCCTGCAGGTGCTCGGCCGGCACGATCTCGATCATCACGCGGCTCTTGCTCGCCAGCACGTCGATGGAGGGATAGATGTTCTGCGAGGCCATGCGCCGCGAGAGCACGATGTGGCCGTCCAGCAGCCCCCGCGCGGCGTCCGACACCGGGTCGGCCATGTCGTCCCCCTCGACGAGGACGGTGTAGAAGCCCGTGATGGAGCCGCGCTCGGTCGCCCCCGCGCGCTCGAGCAGGCGGGGCATGAGCGCGAAGACCGAGGGGGTGTAGCCCTTGGTGGCGGGCGGCTCGCCCACCGAGAGCCCCACCTCGCGCTGGGCCATGGCGAAGCGGGTCATCGAGTCCATGAGGAGCAGGACGTCCAGCCCCTGGTCGCGGAAGTGCTCGGCGATGGTGGTGGCCAGGAAGGCGCCCCGCAGGCGCACGAGCGGCGGCTGATCCGAGGTCGCGGCGACCACCACGCTCCGCGCCAGGCCCTCGGGCCCCAGCACCCGGTCGACGAACTCCTTCACCTCGCGCCCGCGCTCCCCCACCAGGGCCACCACGGTCACGTCGGCCTTGGTGTGGCGGGCCATCATGGAGAGGAGCGTGCTCTTGCCCACGCCGCTGCCCGAGAAGATGCCCATGCGCTGGCCCTTACCGATGGTGAGCAGGCCGTTGATGGCGCGCACGCCCACGTCCATCACCTGGGTGATGATGGGCCGGGAGAGCGGATTGAGAGGCTCGGCGTAGAGGGGCCGGGTTTCCAGGCCCTCGAGGGGGCCGCCGCCGTCCAGCGGCTGGCCGAGGCCGTTGAGGATGCGCCCCAGCATGGAGGAGCCCACCTGGGCCGTGGCCTGGCTCGACACCGCCCGGATGACGCTGCCCGGCGCGATGCCCCTCGCCTGGCCCAGAGGCATGAACAGCACGCGCGAGTCGCGGAAGCCGACGATCTCGACGGGCACGGGCTCTCCGCCGTGCAGGGGCTCCACCTGGCACACCGCGCCCACCGGCAGGCCGGGGCCGCTGCCCTCGACCAGGAGCCCGACGACCTGGATCACCTTGCCGAGCGCGCGGGAGGTCTCGACCTTCTCGAGCCGGCCCAGGTAATGGGTCAGGGTCACCGGGTTCACGCCGCGCCCTCCGGCTTCGGGGGACGATCGCCCAGCTCCCGCGGGCGGTAGGGCTGCGCCTGGACCTCATCCGGCGCCTTTTGCGCTTCAGGCCGGGGCGGCCCGGCGGGGGCCTCCCCGCCGGCGGGCTGAGAAGGCTCGGAGGGAGTTTGGGCGGCCGGCTCTGCCTCCGCCCTCAGCCTCTCATCGAGGGCCTGGCGGAGCGCTCTCTCGACTTCGCCGAGCTGGAGCTCCAGCCGGACGTCCACCTCCCCCAGGTTCGACTCCAGGGTGCAGCCGCCCCGCGCGACGGAGGGAGAGGGCACGAATTCGGCGATGGTCACGCCTTCCACCTGGGCCGAGAGGGAGTCCTTCACCTCTTCCAGGAGGGCGGCGTCCTCGGGATTCACGCGGACGCGCACGCTCCCCCAGCCGATGGCCCGCCCCAGGGCGTGCCGCACCACCTGGGCCACGGCCTCGGGATGGAGCCGGAGCTCGGCGTGGAGCACCTTCTTCCCGATGAGCAGGGTGAGCTCGAGTATCTCCCGCTCGGAGGCGCGGAGGATCCCCGCTCGCTGGTTCAGCATGTCCTGCGTGGCGGCGGCGAACTTCTGGAGGACCGGCATGAGCTCCGCCCGGACCTCCTCGCGCGCCTTGGCCAGCCCCTGGGCGTAGCCCTGCTGCTGGCCCTCGGCCTGGGCCCGCTGCTTGAGCGCCGCCGCCTCGGCCTGGGCCTGGGCCATGAGTTCCGCGCGTTTTTCGGCGGCGGTCTTCTCGGCCTCCTCCTCGGCCTCGCGCTCGTGATCGAGGATGAGGGTGCGGACGCCGCCGGGCTCCGCCTTGGAGGAGGTGGCGAAGCCGGTGAAGGAGCCCTTGGGGCGCTCCTCCGCGCTGACCATGCGCTTGAAGCCGGGGCGGTCCGGCTTGCGGGGCCGAAGGTTGAGCTTGGGCGGGGGGGGGAGCTCCGCCTCGGCCGGGGCCTCCCCTTCCGCGGGGACGGCGGGCGCCTTGGCGGCCTTGGACTCCAGGTTGGGCTCCGGGGCCTTGCCTTTGGGCTCGGGGGGCTTGACGGGGGGATACTTCGGGCCCCGCGCGGCGGCGACCTTCGCGGCGGCCGCCGCCTCGGCGGCATCCTTGACGGCCTGCTCGGCGGCCAGCTCGGCGGATTTCGCGTCCTCCACCTCCCGCATCTTGCGCCAGATGGAGATGACCCGCCGTTCCTCGGGGATGTCCGTCTTCTCCAGGCGGTTGAAGGAGAAGGGCTTGACTTCTTCGGCGTTGAAGGTCAGCGCGGCCAAGGAACCGGCCCCCGGTTAGAGGAACACATCGCCGCCGCCGCCGCGGGCGATGATGATCTTGCCCTCGTCCTCGAGCCGCTTGGCGATGCGGACGATGTTCTGCTGGGCCTTCTCGACGTCGCTCAGGCGCACCGGGCCCATCGATTCGAGGTCTTCCTTGATCATGGCCGCCGCGCGCTCGGAGAGGTTCTTGAAGAGCTTCTCCTTCACCTCGTCGCCCGCGCCCTTGAGGCCGATGGTCAGCTCCTCGTTGCTCACCTCGCGGAGGATGAGCTGGATGCCGCGGTCGTCCACGAAGATGAGGTCGTCGAAGGTGAACATGAGCTGCCGGATGTTGTCCGCGAGCTCGGGATTGAGCTCTTCGATCTTCGAGATGATGAGGTTCTCGTTCGCCTTGTCCACGTGGTTCAGCAGCTCCGCGACCGAGGCCACGCCGCCCACCATCTGGCTCTGGCCGCTGCCGCTCGCCGCGAGCTCGTTGCCCAGGATGGTGTCGAGGTCGTTGATGATGCCGGGAGGGATGCGGTCCAGCGTGGCCATGCGGTAGGCCACCTCGCCCCGGATGGCCTCGGAGAGGTAGCTGAGCACGTCGCTCGACTTCTCCGACTCCAGGTGGGCGAGGATGAGGGCGATGGTCTGGGGGTGTTCGTTCTTGAGGAAGTTGGCGATGGTCTTGGCGTCGAGGATCCGCAGGGTCTCGATGCCCGCCTCCTCGGTGGGCACGCTCAGGTTGGAGATCACGCTCTCGGCCTGATCGGCGCCGAGGGCGGCCTCCAAGAGCTTCCGGACGCTCGCGACGTTGCCCACGTTGAAGCCCTTGGTGGGTCCGCCGGCGAGCCGCGCGAGGAACTCCTGGTTCACCTTCTTGGCGGCGTCGGGGGCCACGACGCCGATGCTGGCCATGTAGTTGCCCAGGTGCTGGATCTCGTCCTCGGCCATCTTCTGGAGGACCTTGGCCGCCAGCTCCTCCCCGATGTTGAGCAGTAGGATGGCCGCCTTCTCCGACCCGTTAAGCTTGTCTACGGAAGCCGCCCTGACCATGAATCCCGTTCCCCCGTTGTGGTCGAAGCCCGCCCTTTGCCGGAGGGCCGCCCTCTATGCGCCCGCTAGGGCCGCTCTTTCACCCAGCCGCGAAGAATGTCCGCCGTCTTCTCGGGGTTCTCCGAGACGAAGGAGTAGACCTCCTCGTAGATCCGGCGCCCCTCCTCGATCTCGAGCTGCTGCGGCGTCTTCTCGGGCTCGGGCTGGGGCCCCTGGAGGGCCGCCATCATCCCGCCCGGAAGCGCCATCCCCTCGTGCCCGGCGGCCAAGCCCTCGCGGGCCGGGCGCGCCCTCAGCTCCAGGGCGGCGACCCAGGCCAGCAGCGGGCGGATGACGAAGAAGAAGATCAGCGCCAAGGCGATCACGCCCAGGACGTACTTCACCAGCGTCAGGATGAACTCCTGCTGGGCCGAGACGCCCAGGTCGGCTCCTTCCGGCACGGCCGGCTGGAACGGGACTGACACCACCTGCACCGTGTCGCCGCGCTGCTGGTTGATGCCGATGGCCGCGCTCACGAGCTGGGTGAAGTTGGTGAGCTCGGCCTGGCCGCGGGGCTGGAACTGGGGGGCCCCGCCGCCCGCGGGCGTGGTGTAGGTGCCGTCCACCATGACGGCGACCGAGACGCGGCGGACGTCGCCCGTGGGCTCGACCACCCGCTCGATCGTCTTGTCGATCTCGTAGTTGACGGTCTCGGTGACCCGGTTGCTCTTCTGGGTGGAGCGGCCCCCGGCGCCCTGGGAGGCGGGGGAGGCCTGCTCGCTGGCGGTGACGTTGGACTGGACGCCGGGAACGCCGCCCGCCGCGGCCTGCCCGCTCTCGGAGGCTTCCTTGATCCGGCGCTCGCTCCGCACGACCTGCTTTTCCGGATCGTAAAGCTCGCGCGTGCGCTCCACCCGCCGCATGTTCAGGTCCACATCCACACGGGCGACCGCTCGTCCGGAGCCGACCACCTTGGCCAGCATGGACTCGACGCGGCCCTCCAGCCGGCGCTCCAGCTGGGTCTTGAATTCCATCTGGGTGGCGGTGAGCTGCTGATCCTCCGCCTCGGGCCTGCCCCCGGCGAGGATGTTGCCCCGCGCGTCGACCACCGTGACGCTCTTGGACTCCATGCCCTCGACCGCGCTGGCCACCAAGTGAACTATAGCTTTCACCTGCCCGGCGGGCAAGACGGCGCCTCCGGCCAGCTTCACGATGACCGAGGCGCTGGGCTTGCGCTGCTGCTCTGCGAACAAAGAGCGATCCGGCATCACGATGTGCACCCGGGCCGACTCGACCCCCCGGATCTGGCCGATGGTGCGGGCCAGCTCTCCCTGGAGGGCGCGCTGGTAGTTCACCCGCTGGACGAAGTCCGTCACCCCGAGGGTGGAGCGGTCGAAAATCTCGAAGCCGATCCCGCCGCCGGAGGGGATGCCCTCCTCCGCCAGGGCGAGGCGGGCCTCGTGGACGTGCTCGCTGGGGACCAGAACGGCCGCGCCGCCCGACTGGAGCTCGTAGGGCACCTTCTTCTCGCGCAGGCGCGTGACGATGGAGGCCGAGTCCGCCTGGGAGAGCCCGGCGAAGAGGACCTGGAACTCGGGCTGGCGCGCCCACATCATCAGGGCCGTCATCGAGGAGATGATCAGGCCCATGAAGATGAGCACGGCCGTCCGCCGGGAGGCGGGCATGTCCGCGATCACGTCGCGGAACTGGCTGGCCAAACGAGCTAGCGTGGGTCCCATCGATCTCTCCTCGTGGCGGGCGCCCGCGCGCCGCTACATCTGCATCCGCTGGATTTCGCGGTAGGCCTCGAGCGCCTTGTTCCGGACCTGGCTCAGGAAGCGGAACGAGATGTTCGCCTTCTCCAGGGCGATCATGGTCTCGTGAATGTTCTTGCTCTCGCCGGAGAGCATCGCCTGGCTCTGCTCGCCCGCCCGGATCTGCATGTCGTTGGTCGTTCCGAGCAGGTTCGAGAGGAGCTGCCCGAAGCCCTCCCCCTCTTTCACCTGGCTGGGCGGCGGGGCGCCGGCGCCGGGCAGGCGGAGGGAGGCGCTGCCCGCCACCGGGGGCTGGGAGACCGGGATGAGATCGATGCGGGCCACGTTCCTCTCCTTCTCCGCTTGGGGGTTACTTCCCGATCGTCAAGGCCTTGTTCACCATGGCCTTGCCCGCGTTGATGGCGGTGATCCCGGCCTCGTAGGAGCGCTGGGAGTTCATCATGCTGACCATCTCGGTGATGACGTTGATGTTCGGCATGGCGACGTAGCCGTCCTTGTTGGCGTCGGGATGGCTGGGGTCGTAGACGAGCCGCGGATCGCGGGTATCGCGCACGATCTGGCTCACCTGCACCCCCTGGAGCTGCCGGTCGAGCTCGCCCTCGAAGCCGGTGGGCGGGCCGTCCGGGCGGGAGCCCAGCTGCGAGAGGCCCACGTTCTGGAAAAAGACGTCCTTCCGGCGGAAGGGCCCCCCCTCGGGGGTCTTGGTGGTGTTGGCGTTGGCCAGGTTGGAGGCCAGGATGTTCATCCGGATCCTCTGGGCGGTCAGCCCCGAGGCGCTGATCTGCATGGCCTGGAAGAGATCCATTAGATGTTTCCTCCCTCGCTCACGGCGTACCGCAGGCCGGAGAAGAGCCGGGCCAGCACGTCCGTCTCGGCCTGATAGAGCAGGCTGTTCTCGGAGAGCTTGGCCATCTCGGCGTCCACGGAGACGGTGTTCCCGTCAAAGGAAGCGACGGGGGAATCGGTCTTGACGATGTCGGGCGCGGCCGTGGAGAGGATGTCCACCCCGCTCCCGCCCTCGATGTGGCTGGGGTTGGTGCGCGCCAGGGCGATGCCGCGGTCCTTCTCGAGGGCGCGCTTCAGCACGCTCTCGAAGCGGACGTCCTTGGCCTTGAAGCCGGGCGTGTCGGCGTTCGAGATGTTCGTGGTGACGATGTTGTGGCGCACCGAGCGGAAGTCGAGCGAGCGCTCGAAGGCATACATGGTGTCGCTGAAGAGGTTCGGCCCCGACATTGGCGCTCCTCCATCCATACCGAAACGGGCCCGCTCCCCGGGAGCGGGGGCTTGGGACGGGCATAGGGGAAGCAAATCCGATACCAACCTGAAATCGGCCTCAGGTGAATCCTCAACTTTTTCAATATCAACGAAATATCAAGGGATTCTCAACGGAAAAATGATGGGGAGCGGACGGCGGAAAGGTCTGCGGCACCGGATCCGGCGCCAGGAAGTTGACTCTTTCCCGGCTATCCCTGCTGGATCCGGGACTCGTACTCCTTCAGCTTGTTCCGCAGGGTGCGGATGCTGATTCCGAGCATTTCGGCGGCCCGGGTGCGGTTGTCGCTCACTTTTTCCAGGGTGGAGAGGATGAGGCGCCGCTCCACTTCCCCCACCGTCAGTCCCGCCAGGGAGCCTTCCGGGCCGGGCGGATGGGACGCGGGGACGGCCCCACCTGCCCCTGAAGCCGCCCCAGCCCCCGGCACCTCCTCCAGGAGCAGATGTTCCACGCGCAACTCCTCCCCCGGGGCAAGCACCACCGCCCGCTCGATGGTATTCTCGAGCTCGCGGACGTTCCCCTTCCAGGGCAGGCCCCGCAAAATCTCATGTACCTCCTTGGATACCTTAGTTATTTTTTTGTTATTACGAACATTATGCTTCTTGACGAAATGCTCGACCAGGGGCGGGATGTCCCCCAGCCTCTCCCGGAGAGGGGGCACGTGGAGGGGAATGACGTTCAGCCGGTAGAACAAATCCTCCCGGAACTTCCCCCCCTCGATGAACGGCTTGAGGGGCCGGTTGGTGGTGGCCACGATCCGCACGTCCACCTGGACCGGGCTCTGCCCCCCGAGGCGGTCCACCGTCTGCTCCTGGAGCACCCGGAGGAGCTTGGCCTGGAGATGCACCTCCATCTCCGAAACCTCGTCCAGCAGGAGGGTCCCGCCGTGGGCCAGCTCGAAACGGCCCAGTTTTCGCGTGATCGCGCCCGTGAAGGCCCCCTTTTCGTGGCCGAAAAGCTCGCTTTCGAGGAGGGTTTCGGGCAGGGCCGCGCAGTTGACGGCGACGAAGGGCTTGTCCCGGCGGGGGCTCTTCTGGTGGATGTAGCGGGCCAGCATCTCCTTGCCGGTTCCGCTCTCGCCCTGGATGAGGACCGAGGCCTTGCCTGCCGCGGCCCGGTCCGCGATGTCCAGGACCTGGAGAAACCGGGGATCGGCGGTGATGAGGGCTTGCCGGCCGTCCACCTCCGCCTTGGAGGGGACGGGCACGCCCTCTCCGGCGGCCTTCCCCGCCAGGAGGGCGAGGCGCTCGGGGTCCAGCGGCCCCTGGAGGACGTCCCAGGCCCCTTCCTTCATGGCCTCGACGGCCAGGGCGAGGGAGGCCTCCTCCGACACCAGCACCACCCGGGCCCCGGGCTGGCGCGAGGCCACCTTGCGCAGCACGTCCAGGGCGTCGAGATGGGCCGAGCCCGCCTCGACGAGGATGAGGGAGCCCGCCCCCGCCTCCCCCAGCCGCATCAGGAGCTGGGCCGGGGCCTGGAGCCGGAGGACCGGGCGCCCTTCCCCGCGCGCGGCCGCGTCCAGGCCGACCGGAAACACCTTCTCCCGGCCCAGGAGAAACACCTCAGCCACGCGACCCCCTCTTGAGCGGTGGGCGTCTTTCCTTGTCATTCCGGGTGCGGCGCGAAACCCGCTTCCCAAGCCGGGAACCGGATTCCCCGGTCGCTTCGCCCCCTCGGGATGCCAGGAAGACCCGCGCCAACCCCGGCCCCTTTTCGAGCGGATTCGGGCGCGGGATCAGTTCTGGGGCGAACCCTTCAGAAGCTGCTCCAGCTTGGAGAGGTTGCGGTCGTCCCACAGGCGGCTCTCCGATCGGATGCGGTTCACGTCGCGCCAGAAGGCGTCCCCCTCCTGCCCCCGCGGCTGCCCCGGCCGCCCTTGCGCCGGGCCCGGCCCCCCCGAGACGGGGCGCGCGCCGCCCCGGCCGGCCAGCTCGAGCTGGTCCTGGATTCGGCCAATGCGGTGCTGGGCCCAGCCGACGAGGCGGCCCCTCGGGAACAGCTCGATCGCGTTCTGGTAGGCCACCATGGCGCTCAGCCAGCCCCGGCCCTCGTAGAGGATGTCCCCCAGCCGGAAGTGCGCCATCTCGAGGGAGAAGGGCTTCACCTCTCCCGGGATGCGGGCGTGGAGGCTGATGGCCTTCCGCATGGCGTCCGCCGCCTGGGCGTAACGGCCGTCCTGGAAATCCGCCTCCGCCAGGAAGAACAGGGAGCGCCCCCGGATCTCGTCGTCGAGCTCCCCGCCGAGAGCCTGGGTGAAGAGCGCCGAGGCCCCCCGCAGGTCGCGCGCGTCGTAGGCGATCTCCCCCAGGAGGGCGAGCACCGAGCCCCGCCGCTTGCTGCGGGGGAAGGTTTCGAGGAAGCGGCCGGCCACCTCCTTCGCCCGCTTGCGATCGCCCGCGAGCAGGTGGGCGTGGGCCAGGCGGAAAAGGGCCTCGTCCCCCAGGGCCACCACCGCCTCGGCGTCGGCCAGGATCAGCTCGAACATCCTCGCGGCCTGGCCGTAGAGGCCCAGCCGCATGTAGCTTTCCCCCACCACGAGCATGGACTTGTAGGGGCGCGCCTGACGGCTCACCTGGTCCGGCACCGTGGCCCGGAAATGCTCGTAGGTGCGGATCGCCCGGAGGAAGTACCCCCGCTCGAAGTAGAACGCCACCTGATCCATATAGGTTTCGGCCTGGAGGAACTGGGCGTTCTGGGTGAGCTGGGAGGCGGGATACTTCTTGTAAAACTCCTGGAGGGTGTCCAGTGCCTTCTGAAACTCCCCCCGCTTCTTGTGATAGGCCGCGATCCGGAGGTAGGCCACCTCGGCGAGCTGGTTGGTGGGCGCGAGCTCGATCACCTTTCGATACGCGGCGAGAGCGTCGGAGACGAAGTCCATCGGGAAGATATAGGGCTCATCCAGCTTGATCTTCTCCTCCGAGACCAGGTCCCCCAGCCGGATGAGGGAAACCATGGCCCCCTCGGAGAGCGGATACCGCCGGATGACGCGCGTGTAGACCTTAACCGCCTCGTCCCGCCGCTTCTCCTGGAGATACAAGTCGCCCAGGCGGGCGAGGGCCCGGTGGGCATACTCCGCCGAGGGATCGATGTTGACCATCTGGAGATAGGCCTGCTTCGCCTGCTCCTGGCGGCGGGCCTGGAAGAGGGTTTCGGCGTAGTTGTAGAGGGAGCCCGGGTTCACCTTGAGGAAGGCGGGCCAGCGCCGGTTGCCGACCTCGTAGCGCACCAGGGCCTGGCTGTAGAGCCCCTGGCTGACCATCGCGTCCGCCACGCCGAAGTGGGCCTCCTGCTCGGCGGGGGAGTCGGGGTAGTTCCGCAGGATTTTCTCGAACTCGATGATGGCGTTGCGGGGGTCCCCCAGCTCCATGTAGCGCTTGGCGATCTCGACCTGGGCGCGGGGGGCGAGGGGGCTGGCCGGCACCTTCTGGATCAGCGTCCGGAAGGCGACCTGCGCCTCCGCGGGCTTCCCCTGGGTCTGAAGGGACTGGCCCAGGCGGAAGTAGGCCATCGGCATCTGGGGGGCGTCGGGATAGCGCTTGAGGGCCGCCTCGTAGACCTGGCTGGCCTTCAGGTGCTCGGCCGGCACCCCCGTGCTCGCCACGAAGAAGTGGGAGTCCGCCAGCATGTAGAAGGCGCGCTGGTGCTCGCTGTGGTCGGGGAACTTCTCGACGAAGCGCGCGAGGAGCGGTATCGCACGGAGGTAGAGGCCGCGCTGGAACTCGCGGATGGCGAAGCGGAACAGGAGCGTGGGGTCGCCCTCGAGCTGCTGATCGAGCGAGGGCTCTCCCTGGCCGGCCGGCGCGGGAGGCGGGGATGGAGCCGCCGCCCAGGCGGACGCTGCGAGCGCGGAGGCGAGGAGCAGCGCGAGCGCCCCTCCCGCCCAACGGCCTCTCGTTCCGATGCAGCCTTCGCCCATGTCCACCCCCGCCCCGGGCCTAGACGGCCTTGGCGCCCTCCAGGCTCTTCTTCTTCAGCTTTTCGACCAGGGTGGTCCGGTTCAGGCCCAGGAGCTGGGCGGCGCGGTTCTTCACCCCGCCGCTCATCTCCAGGGCGCGCTCGATGAGCTGGTTCTCGATCCGGTCCATGAAGTTCCGGAGGTCGATGCCCTCCTCCGGGATGTCCAGCGAGGAGAAGTCCTTGTCCCTCGCTCCGGCGGGAGAGGAGGACCGGAACCGCTCGGGCAGGTCCTCCAGGCGGAGCTCGGGCCGCTCGGCCAGGATCGCCATCCGCTCGATCAGGTTCTCCAGCTCGCGCACGTTGCCCGGCCAATGGAAGGCGGACAGCGCGGCCATCGCGTCCGGATGGATGGAGCGCAGGGGCGTCAGGTCCTTCTCCTGGAAGCGGCGGATGAACGAGTGTACGAGGAGGGGGATGTCCTCCCGGCGCTCGCGCAAGGGGGGCAGATGGACGGGGATGACGTTCAGCCGGTAGTAGAGGTCCTCGCGGAAGTCGCCCGAGGCGACGCTCTTCTCCAGGTCCCGGTTGGTGGCCGCGACGATGCGCGCGTCCACCCGGATGGTCTTGTTCCCGCCCACCCGCTCGAACTCGCTCTCCTGCAGGACGCGCAGGAGCTTCACCTGGAGCTTGGGGCTCATCTCGCTCACTTCGTCGAGGAAGATGGTGCCGCCGTCCGCCATCTGGAATCGGCCCTCGCGGGAGGTGGTGGCCCCGGTGAAGGCGCCCTTCTCGTGGCCGAAGAGCTCGCTCTCGAGGAGCTCCTCGGGGATGGCGCCGCAGTTGACCGGGATGAGGGGGCCGCCCGCGCGGCGGCTGGTCCGGTGGATGGCCCGGCAGACGAGCTCCTTGCCGGTGCCGCTCTCGCCCGTGATGAGGATGGTGCTGGAGGTGACGCCGACCTTGGAGATGAGATCGAAGACCTTGCGGATGGCGGCGCTGCGGCCGAGGATGCCGTGGAAATGGCCGGATTCCGGCTCGGGGCTGGGGGCCTCGGGGGGGACGGACTCCCTCAGCCAGCCCAGGAGCTTCTCCGGAAGAGGCTCCGAAGGCCCTCTCCACACCGCGCAGTCGCTCACCCCGGCCCGGACGGCCTCGACGATGCGGCCCACGTCCGCACCGTTGCAGGTGCAGAAGATGGGGAGGCCCTCCCGCGCGATGCGCATGATCTGGACGCTTTCCAGGAAGGAGCGGAAGCCCTCGGCCTCGCCGGGCAGGGCGCAGATCACGGCATCCGCGGTGCGGAAGCCCGCCCATGTCGGGTCCAGCCGCTCCACCGGCTCGACCTCGCAGCCGCCCACGCGCAGCCCGTCCCTCAGGGCCTCCACATCCACCGCCGAAAAGGCGCACGCCACCGCCCGCTTCGAGCTCATGGGGAATCGGCCTCCCAAAATAAATATAAATTCTATAACATCAATCCTTTCAATGTACATGATTTACCTGAAGGATGTCAAAAAAATGACCTGAACCAATTCCCGACCCAATGCGGGCCTACCGGCCAATATGGCCATTAAAATACATATAATCAAATGTTTGTATATTTTTGGCCCTCAGTCAAAAATCAATCATCCGAGCCAGATAGAGCAAGCCTCGGGCCAAAACCCGGGCGCCATGGCGCCGGCTTCCCCTCAAGGCCGACCCGTCAAAAGGCAGGTCCTCGGCGCGCCTTATCGCCCCACCCCCTCCCACGGGCCCCTGGAGGCCAAAAGCGCCGGGCCCCGTCCCGGCTGCCGGGGGTCTTTCATGCTTCGCCCGGGGGCGTGCGCGGCCCGCCGCGCCCGATTCTCTTTTGCCGCCTTCCGCCGCTTGTTTCCGCCCCGCTCGATTTCCGGTTTTGGCTTGACACCCCCGGAAGGGGTTGATAGGTTTCCGGCCCGTAACGAATGGCAGGAGGGGCGAGCGGTGGAGGTTTCCCTGTGACCTCTCGCACCCCCCCGGACGACCCCGCCTCCACTCCCAATGGCTCCGGCGCGGCGGCGCGTAAGAAAGTCGCCGAGCGCTTGCGGCAGTTGCGGGCCGCCTCGGCCGGGTGGAATTTCGTGACGGCGCCCTTGGTGGGCGGGGCGATGGGCTACGGGTTGGACTGGCTCTTCGGCACCTACCCCTGGCTGATGCTCGTGGGCATGGCTTTCGGGTTCGTGGCCGCTTTCATCGAAGTCCTCAGGAGCGCGCGCTGAACGTGCAGCCCTTCCCTCCGCTTCAGGAGCCCCAGCGCGTGCTCAGGCGCATCGAGCGGCTCGGCTGGCTGGTCCTGGGCGGCTCGACCCTGGCGGCGGCGCTCTTCTCGGCCAGCCTGGCGCTGGGCCTGGGCCTGGGAGGGCTGCTCGCGCTGGGGAACTTCCGCTGCATGGACCTCTACTTCGCCCGCGTATTCCACAGAGGGGCCTCGGCCCGCGTCCGCTGGTGGCACCACGCGCTCTACGCCGCCCGCTTCCTCGGCCTGATGGCCGCCGTGACGGGCGCCATCGTCTGGCTGAAGGCGTCGGCGGTAGGCGTCGCCGCGGGGCTGTCCGTCCCCCTCCTGGCCATCTCGCTCTACGGGGCGGCCGCCGCCCTGCGCGGGAAGCCGGCCTCGGCGGGAATCTGACGAATGGAAAAATTCCACCCGTTCCTGTACCTGAGCTTCATCCCGGCCTTCGAGGAATACCCCGGCGTCCTCTACACCTGGGTGGTGATGGCGTTCCTCATCGCCGTCGCGGTCGCCGCCACCCGCGCGCTCCAGACCATCCCCTACGGGACGCAGAACGTGCTCGAAACCCTCTTCGAGGGCGTCAACGGCTTCATGCAGGGGGCCCTCGGGCCGCAGGGGAAGCCTTACTTCCCCCTCATCTTCACCCTGGCCGTCTACCTCTACCTGAACAACGTCATCGGCATCCTGCCCGGCGCCATGGCGCCCACCAGCAACGTCAACACCAACATCGGCTGCGCCCTGACCGTCTTCTTCGCCACCCACTACATCGGCTTCAAGAAGAGCGGGCTGGGCTACTTCAAGCACTTCACCGGCCCCATCATCTGGCTCGCCCCCCTGATGGTGCCCATCGAGCTCATCTCGCACCTCGCCCGGCCCCTCTCCCTCACGCTGCGGCTGTTCGGGAACATCACGGGAGAGGAGCTCGTCCTCGGCGTCCTCATGCTGCTGTGCCTGCAGATCTTCCTCCCGCTGCCCTGGGCCATGCAGCTTTTCGCCATGTTCGGAAGCTTCATCCAGGCCTTTGTTTTCGTCCTCCTGTCCATGATATACATCGCCGGTTCGCTGGAAGGCCACGAACACGATGAGCACGGGCATGAGGGCGCGCACGCCCACTAGCATCGGCGCCCGGCCGAAAAACCAGCACAAGGAGAAGAAACGGATGAAACTGCTGACGAGTCTCGGACTTGCGCTCACCGCCCTGGCGGTCCTGGCTGGCGACGCCCTCGCTGCCGCAGCGGCGGACGCCGCTTCCGGGGCCCAGGTCCTGCAGTGGAGGATCATCTCCTCCTCCTTCGCCCTGGCCATCGCCGCCGCCGCGGGCGCCTTCGCCCAGAGCCGGAGCATCGCCTCCGCCCTCGAGGGCTCGGCCCGCAACCCCGGCGCGGCCGGCGACCTGCGCGTTTCGATGATCATCGGTCTGGCCCTCATCGAGTCGCTGGTCATCTACACGTTCGTCATCTGCCTCATCATCATCCTCGGCTAGGCGGTTTCCGGAGGATCGGGGGGAGGCGCCGCCGCCTCCCCCCGGCCTCCCGCCGGCGGCGCCCCCATGGCAGGCAAGCGGAAGAAGGCGAGCCCGGCCCGGCGGGGCCGGGGAGCGCCCTCCGCGCGCCCCAAGGGCCCGCCGAAGCCCTCCCGCGACCTCCATCAGCGCCTCGCCGCCTACGCCTCGGCTCTGCGCGCCCTCGCGAAAGACGCCTCCGCCCGCGCCCTCCCCGCCGAGGTCGCCCGCCGCGCGGGCGTCCGCGTGGAGCGGTTCCTCGATGACCTGGGCTATTCCCCGGCCGCGGCCGGGCGCAAGGGGGGTATCCCCCTCCGGCAGCTCCAGGAGCGGCTGGGGCGCCTCCGCGAGCCGAGGTCCCGGATACCCGGCGTCACCGTGGGGCGGCTCTCCACCTACGCCCGGGTGCTGAACCGCATCGAGGAGGAAGGAAGCCGCGTCGTCTCCTCGGCCGAGCTCGCCCGCCGCTGCGGCCTGAACCCCGCCCAGATCCGCAAGGACCTGGCCTACTTCGGCGAGTTCGGGGTGCGCGGCAAGGGCTACGAGGTGCGCGACCTGAAGGCCAACCTGCGCAGCATCCTGGGCGTCACCCGGGTCTGGAAGGTGGCGCTCGTCGGGGCGGGCAACCTGGGGCTGGCGCTGCTCTCCTATCGGGGGTTCCTCGCCCACGGCTTCACCATCGATGCCGTGTTCGACAAGTTCCCGGACCAGGTCGCGCCGCTCAAGCCGGGCTGGCCGGCCGTGCGCCCGATGGAGGAGCTGGCGAAGGTGATCCGCGAGACGGGCATCCGCATCGGCATCGTTGCCGTGCCGAGCGAGAGCGCCCAGACGGTGGCGAACCAGCTCGTCGAGGCGGGGGTGAAGGGCATCCTCAACTTCGCCCCCACGCAGATCACCGCGCCGCCCCACATCAAGGTGCAGACGGTCGAGCTCGGCAGCGAGCTCGAGCGGCTGGCCTTCTACGTCTCCCAGGAGCCGGGGGCCCATTGAGAGAGGACGCCGTGGCCTCCCCCGCCCGCTCCTGGATCCTGGGGATCGACACCTCCGGGGCGGCCGGGGGGCTCGCCCTGCTCGCCGTGGAGGGAGAGAGGCTCGCCGCGCGGCAGCTCGAGACGCGCGCGCGCGGGGCGCGGGCCCTTCTCCCGGCGCTCGACGCGCTCCTCCGCGAAGCCGGTGTCCGCCGGGAGGATTTGGCCGCCATCGGCGCGGCGATCGGGCCCGGGACCTTCACCGGCCTGCGGATCGGCCTCTCCACCGCCAAGGGGCTCGCGCTGGGCTTGGGGATTCCGCTCTACGGCGTCCCCTCTCTCGATGCGCTCGCGCTCGAGGCCTGGCTCGAATGGAGGGGCGCGCCGGAGGGGGAAGCTCCGCGCTGGATACTCGCTTTCCGGGACGCCCGGCAAGGGGAGCTCTTTTGGGCGTTGTTCGCCGCGCCGGCCCGGCCGGACCGCCTCCCCCGCCGCGAGAGCGAGGACGGCGTGGATGCGCCCCCGAAAATCCCGCTCCCCGCTGGGGGCCCCATCCTGGCGGCGGGGTCGGATGCGCCGTTCCCGTCGGCGTGGGAGGATGCCCGGGTCCGGCACGCGGCGTTCTCGACGGCCGCCCCGGCGGCGGCCCGGCTGGCCCGGGAGGCGCTGCGGCGGGGGGATCCGCCCGCCCCGCCGGGCCTCGAGCCGCGCTATGGGCGGTTGCCCCGCGCCATGACTCAATGGGGGCCTCCGCCGGGTATTGACCCCGGGCGCACTTTGGCCTAGTTTCAGACATGGAGTACCGAAAACCCCTTTCTTAGCGGCGGCTCAGCGGTTCCGCCGCGCAGACTGTCTTCCTAGCAGGGAGGGCGCGCCATGCAGACCGGGCAGATGCAGGCTTCCGGGCAATGCAAAGCATCATCCGCCGACGAACTCAGCCGCCTGAAGAACGAGCACCACGATCTGGACGAGAAGATTGCCCGCCTCGAAAGCGTTCGATTCCCTACCCCCGAGGAAGAGCGGGAGATCAAGGAGCTCAAGAAACAGAAGCTGTCCCTGAAGGACCGGATCGAGTGCCTGGCAAAGACCTAAAGTCCGGAACCCGGCGGGCCGACAAGCCATTGGAATGAGGGCGCTTGACCGCGAACCCTCCATTCAGTAGACTTCCGCGGTTGCCGTCACCGCCCTGGGGGGGGCATTGAGGAGCTACCCTCTTGGCGGATTTCTCCTCCCATAAGGATCAAGGCCAGATGGATCCGAGGGCCGTTTCGAGGGTTAGGGAGTCTATCGTAGGGAGGGGATGGAGCGCCCGTGTGCTCCGTCCCCTGATCATCCCCTAGCGCATCGAAACCGGTTTCCCGGATTCACCCCATCGCCCGCGGCCACCAGATGCCCTGGCGTGGAGGAAAGGCCTTGAGCACCAAAGCGAAGCAACCCATTCCCATCAAATCGTCCAGGATCTCGGGCGCCGAGATCATCTACCGCTCCCTCGAGCGCGAGGGCGTGAAGTACGTCTTCGGCCATCCGGGGGCGGTTCTCCTGACCCTGCTGGATCTCTTTCTCAAGAAGCACGACGTCCGGCACATCCTCACCCGCCACGAGCAATGCGCCGCCCACATGGCCGAGGGCTACGCCCGGGCGAGCGGCGGGGTGGGCGTCTGCCTCGTCACCTCGGGGCCCGGCGCGACCAACCTCATCACCGGCATCACCGACGCCTACATGGACTCCATCCCCATCGTCTGCCTGACGGGCCAGGTGTCCACCGCCATGGTGGGCAACGACGCCTTCCAGGAAGCCGACATCGTGGGGATGACCCGCACCGTCACGAAGCACAGCTACCTCGTGAGGCGCACGGCGGACCTCCCCCGGGCGCTCCAGGAGGCCTTCTACATCGCCCGCACGGGGCGGCCCGGGCCCGTCCTCGTGGACATCCCCAAGGACGTGCTCCTGGGCGAGGCCGCCTTCGATCTGCCCGAGGAGCCGGACATCCGGGGCTACAAGCCCACCACGCGCGGGCACCCGCGCCAGATCGAAAAGGTGGCGGCGGCCATCGCCGAGGCGAAGCAGCCCATCCTCTACGTGGGCGGGGGGGCCATCCACGCCGAAGCCCACGTGGAGATACTGAAGCTCGCCGAGACGGCGGACATCCCCGTGACCTACACCCTGCTGGGCGCGGGCTCCTTCCCCAGCGCGCACCCGCTCTCGCTCGGCATGCTCGGGATGCACGGCACGGCCTACGCCAACTTCGCCGTGTGCGAATGCGACCTGCTCATCGCCGTCGGGGCCCGCTTCGACGACCGGGTGACGGGCAAGCTCTCGGAATTCGCCTCCCGGGCCAAGATCATCCACATCGACATCGACCCCACCGCCATCGGCAAGAACAAGCACGCCGACATCCCCGTGGTGGGCGACGCCCGCCTGGTGCTCCACGAGCTCAACAAGCTCCTGAAGGCGCAGGAGCGCCCCCTCTGGCGCAAGCGCGTCGACAAGCTCAAGGAAGACTACCCCCTCGTCTTCGACGAGCAGCGCTCGCCCATCAAGCCCCAGGACGCCATCCTCACCCTGAGCCAGGAGGTGGGCGACCGGGCCATCATCACGACCGAGGTGGGCCAGCACCAGATGTGGGCGGCCCAGTTCTATAACTTCACCTTCCCCCGCCAGTTCATCTCCTCGGGCGGGCTCGGCACCATGGGCTTCGGCTTCCCGGCCGCCATCGGCGCCGCCCTGGCGCGGCCCGACAAGCTGGCCATCGACATCGCCGGGGACGGGAGTTTCCAGATGGTGATGCAGGAGTTGGCGACGGCGATGCAGTACGGCATCCCGGCCAAGGTCTTCCTGCTGAACAACGCCTCGCTCGGCATGGTCCGGCAGTGGCAGGACCTCTTCATGGATCGCCGCTTCAGCGAGGTGGGCCTGGAGGTCTCGCCCGACTACGTCAAGCTGGCCGAGGCCTTCGGCGCCTCGGGCCTGCGCATCACCGACCGGGAGGAGCTGCGCCCCGCCATCCGGAAGATGATCGAGACGCCGGGCCCCTTCATCCTCGACGTGGTGGTGGACCCGGACGAGCTGGTCTTCCCGATGGTGCCCGCCGGTGCGGCGCTCAAGGACATGATCGTCCGCGACGGCCGCAAGCCGAGCCTCAGCGGCAAGCTCAGCGCCCTGCCGGACAACTAGGAGAAACGGACATGGAAATGACCGGCGCCCAAATCGCCATCGAAGAGCTCAAGGCGGGGGGCATCGACATCGCCTTCGGCATCCCCGGCGGGACCATCATGCCGTTCTACGACGAGCTGCTGAAGGCGAACTTCACCCACATCCTGACGCGCCACGAGCAGGGCGCGACGCACATGGCGGACGGCTACGCCCGCGTCAGCGGCAAGGTGGCCGTCGTGGTGGCCACCTCGGGGCCGGGGGCGACGAACCTCATCACCGGGCTCTTGACCGCCCAGATGGACTCCGTCCCCCTCATCGCCATCACCGGGCAGGTGCCCACCCCGATGATCGGGACGGACGCCTTCCAGGAGGCCGACATCTACGGCTGCTCCATCCCGGTGACCAAGTACAACTGGCTCGTCAAGGACGTCCGCGAGATCCAGGGGGTCATCCGCGAGGCCATCCGCGTGGCCGCCACGGGACGGCCGGGGCCGGTGCTCGTGGATATCCCCAAGGACATCCAGACCGCGCGGGCCGAGTACAACCCGCATGCTCCCACGGCGGGCGCGCTGCCCGCCGTGCGCCAGATGCCCGGGCCCGAGGCCGAAGGCATCGAGAAGCTCATCGAAGCCCTGGAGCGGGCCGAGCGGCCCGTCATCCTGGCCGGGGCGGGCATCGTCAAGGCCGGGGCCGCGGCCGCGCTCACGCAGTTCGCCCGGCACGCCCAGATCCCCGTCATCAACACCCTCCTGGGCCTGGGCGGCTTCCCGGGGACGGACCCGCTCTTCCTGGGCATGCCCGGGATGCACGGGACGGCCTACGCCAACTTCGCCCTGTGCGAGTGCGATCTGCTCATCAACCTCGGCGCCCGCTTCGACGACCGCGTCACGGGCAAGGTTTCGAGCTTCTGCCCCCGGGCCGTCATCGCCCACGTGGACATCGACGCCGCCGAGATCGGCAAGCGGGTGCGGACCCACATCCCCGTGCTCGGCGACGTGCGGGACGTGCTCCGCGTCCTCAACCAGCAGGTGAAGCCCGCCGAGCGGCGGAGCTGGCTGGAGCAGGTCGAGTCCTGGAAGCGCGACTACCCGCTCCAGTACGGCTGGGACGGGAGCATCAAGCCCCAGTACGTGGTCGAGCAGATTCAGGAGATTACCGGCGGGGAGGCCATGGTCTCCACCGGCGTCGGGCAGCACCAGATGTGGGCCGCGCAGTTCCTGCGCTTCAACGAGCCGCGCCGCTTCGTGAGCTCGGGCGGCCTGGGCACCATGGGCTTCGGCCTCCCGGCCTCGATCGGCGCCAAGTTCGGTCGGCCCGACAAGGAATCCTGGCTCATCGACGGGGATGGCAGCTTCGCCATGACCCTCGTGGAGCTCGCCACGGCGGCCATGTACAACGTGCCGATCCGGGCCGTCATCCTGAACAACGGCTTCCTCGGCATGGTGCGCCAGTGGCAGGAGCTCTTCTTCGGCAAGCGCTACTCGCACTCGCACTACCCCAAGAACCCCGACTTCGCCCGGATCGCCGAGGGCTACGGGGTCAAGGGATTCAGCGTGCGGGACGTGGACCAGGTGCGCGGCGTCCTCGAGCAGGCGGCGGACCACGACGGCCCCGTCGTCATGGACTTCCACGTGAGCCCCGAGGAGAACGTCTGGCCGATGGTGCCCGCCGGCGCCGGCAACGACGAGATGCAGCTCGCCCCGCCTTCCCCGGAGCTCGCCCGATGAGGCAGATCTACTCGATCCTCGTGAACAACCACCCGGGCGTCCTCTCCCACGTGGCGGGGCTGTTCACGCGCCGGGGCTACAACATCGAGAGCATCGCGGCCGGGCCCACGGAGAACACCAGCGTCACCCGAATCGTCATCGTCGCGTTCGGCGAGCAGCACGAGCTCGAGCAGATCGCCAAGCAGCTCCGCAAGCTCTACGACGTCCGCGACGTCCAGCAGGTGCCCTACAACCGCTCGGTCACGCGGGAGCTCCTGCTGGCCACGATCAACGCCGGCCCGGAGAGGCGGGGCGAAGTGTTCCAGCTCGCCACCGCCTTCGGGGCCCACGTCGTCAGCGTCTCGGACGAGAGCGTCACCCTCGAGGCGAGCGGCAACGACCACAAGATCCGCACCCTGCTCAAGAGTTTCGAGCGCTACGGCATCGCCCAGGTGGCGCGGACGGGCATGATCGCCCTCCCCTACACCGGCATGCCTTCCGATTGGGAGCCCCCGGCCTGATGAGCGAGGAAGAGAAGAACGGCGGCCCGAGCCACACCATCGCCGTCCTCGTGGAGAACAAGTTCGGCGTCCTGGCCAAGGTGGCCAGCCTGTTCAGCGCCCGCGGCTACAACATCGACAGCCTCTCGGTGGGCACGACGCAGGACCCGACCGTCTCCCGCATCACCCTGGTGACGCGCGGCGACGAGCGCGTCCTCGAGCAGATCCGCAAGCAGCTCAGCAAGCTCATCGACACCATCAAGGTGATGGACATGGTGAAGGAGGACACCGTCCAGCGCGAGATGATGCTGGTCAAGGTGTCCGCCCCCCGGACCGCGCGGGCCGAGATTCTCCAGATCGTCGAGGTGTTCCGGGCGCGCATCGTGGATCTCTCGGCCGAGACGCTCATCATCGAGATCACCGGCGACGACGGGAAGATCGGCGCCTTCCTCGAGCTCCTCGCCCCGTTCGGCATCAAGGAGATCGCCCGGACGGGCAAGGCGGCGCTCAGCCGGGGGCCCAAGACCCTCAAGAGCGCCAAAGGTTGACCGCCGTGGCCGAACCGAAGCAGGCGCGCAAGCGCCCCCCCATCGCGCGCGAGGGGTGGGGCTATCTCATCGCGTTCACCCTGCTCGCCCTCATCTCGGCCTACTGGGAAGGGTGGATCTGGTCGGCCGCCTTCGCCGCGGCGGCCCTGCTCATCGCCGGCTTCTTCCGCGACCCCGAGCGGACCCCTCCCCGGGAGCCGGGGGCCGTCCTCGCCCCGGCGGACGGGCGGGTCGTGGCGGTCGAAAGGCTGGAGGGGGGCGGGAGCGCCGTCGCCATCTTCCTCTCGCCCCTGGACGTGCACATCAATCGCTCCCCCGTCGCCGGCCGCATCCTCTGCGCGGAGCACCAAAGGGGGCGCTTCCTGGCCGCGTACAACCCGGAGTGCAAGGACGTCAACGAGCGGAACACGCTCGACATCGGGACCGCTTCGGGGGAGAATTTCCAGGTGGTGCAGATCGCCGGCGTCCTCGCCCGCCGGATCGTCACCTGGTGCCGGGTCGGCGACGAGCTCGAGGCGGGCGAGCGCTTCGGCCTCATCCAGTTCGGCTCGCGGACGGACCTGCACCTCCCCCCGGGCTACGCACCTTGCATCGAGCCAGGGGCGAAGGTCCGCGGAGGAGAGACCATCGTTGCAAGAAAACGTCCGCATCCGGGATAGGTTCCGCGGGCGGTTCCGCCGCAGGAGGCGCCGGGGCCGGGGCTCCTTCAAGCGCGGCGTCTTCCTGCTCCCGAACCTCCTGACGACGGGGAGCCTGTTCATCGGCTTCTACGCCATCATCGCGTCCATCCAGGGGAACTACTGGCACGCCTCCCTGGCCATCCTCGGCGCCATCATCCTCGACGGGATGGACGGCACTGTCGCGCGCCTCACGAAGAGCGCGAGCCCCTTCGGGCTTCAGTACGACTCCCTGTGCGACCTCACCGCCTTCGGCGTCGCGCCCGCCATCCTCATCTACAACTGGGCGCTGGCCCCCTTCGGCCGCTTCGGCTGGCTGGCCGCCTTCGTCTTCGTCGCCTGCGGCGCCCTCCGCCTGGCGCGCTTCAACGTGCTGGCCCAGAGCGGCGAGGGCGCGAGCGACTTCCGGGGCCTGCCGATCCCGGCGGCGGCGGGCGTGCTGGCCTCCACGATCTACCTCACGGAGGACTTCCGCCTTCACGCGCTCGTCCCTCATGCCCTCGTGGCGGCCGCCGCCTATGCACTCGCCTTCCTCATGGTGAGCACCGTCCGCTACCGGAGCTTCAAGAAGCTCGACGGCCCGCTGCGGCGGCCCTTCCGCGTCCTGGTCGGGGCCGTGCTGGCCCTCTTCGTCGCCGCGGCGGCGCCCCAGGTGGTGGCCTTCGCGGTCATGACGGGCTATGCGGCCTCCGGGCCCCTGCTGGTTCTCCTGCGGATGCGCCGCCCCCGGGAGGGCGCCTCCCAGCCGGAAGAGGCCTCCCCCCCCGGCCCCTGAGCTTTTTGGCCCCTCGCGCTTCGGGCCCACCCTCGGCTGCGCATCTTGACAAGGCTTCCGCCCCTGCCATATTTGGCAGCGGCTTTATGGAGAGGAAAACACTCCCTCTCAGGTATTTCCCTGAGCAGGAAAGGATTTTATACAAATGAATATATGCGTCATCGGCTCCGGCTACGTGGGTCTGGTCACCGGAGCCGTATTCGCCGACATGGGCAACGATGTCATTTGCGTGGACGTCGACGAGAACCGGATCAGGACCCTCCAGAAGGGCGAATGCCCCATCTACGAACCCCGCCTCCCCGAGATGATCTCCCACAACCGCCGCGAGGGCCGGCTCGAATTCACCACCTCGACCGCCTTCGCCGTCCGCCGCAGCGAGATTGTCTTCATCTGCGTGGGCACCCCGCCCAAGGAAGACGGACGGACGGATCTCTCCCAGGTCGAGGCCGCCTCCAGGGACATCGCCGAGGCCCTGCACGAGTCCAAGATCATCGTGACCAAGAGCACCGTCCCCGTGGGGACGGGGGACTTCGTCCGCAATGTCATCGAGGCCCACCGGCACAACGGCACCCCCTTCGAGGTGGTCAGCAACCCCGAGTTCCTGCGGGAGGGCCAGGCCATCCGGGACACGCTCCAGCCGGACCGCATCGTGATCGGCACCTCCTCCAAGGAGGCCGCGGCCCGCTTGTCGGAGCTGTACCGCCCGCTGGAGCGCCCCATCCTCATCACGGACATGCACAGCGCGGAGATCATCAAGTACGCCTCGAACGCCTTCCTCGCCACCAAGATCAGCTTCATCAATTCGGTCGCGAATCTCTGCGAGCGCGCGGGGGCGGACGTCAAGGCCGTGGCCAAGGGGATCGGGGCCGACGCGCGCATCGGCAGCGCCTTCCTCGAGGCGGGGCTGGGCTACGGGGGCTCGTGCTTCCCCAAGGACGTGGACTCACTCCTGCACACCTCGCAGGATTTCGGCGCGCCCTTCGAGATTCTCACGAGCGTCACCGCGGAGAACGACTCCCGCGTCCCCCGTTTCGCGCAGCGCGTCATCGACCGCCTGAGCAACGGCGGCCCCAGGCCGCTCTCGGGACGGAGCATCGCCATCCTCGGCCTCGCCTTCAAGCCCGACACCGACGACATGCGCGAGGCCAAGAGCGTGGAGATCTGCTCCCTGCTCCAGAAGGCCGGGGCGGCCCTCCGCGCCTACGACCCCGTCGCCGTCGAGAAGGCCAAGCCCATCATCGGCGAGGAGAACGTCGAGTACTGCCGGAACGCCTACGAGGCGGTCCAGGGGGCTGACGCCGCCGTCATCGTCACCGAGTGGCGCGAGTTCATCCAGCTCAACCTCTCGCGGCTGCGCGACGCCATGAGCCAGCCCATCATCTTCGACGGGCGCAACATCTACCCTCCCGAGCAGGTGGCCGCCGCCGGCATCGAGTACCACAGCATCGGACGGCCCTCGGCCGCCCCCAAGGAGAACGCATAGTGCGCATCGTCGTGACCGGCGGCGCGGGCTTCATCGGCTCCCACCTGTCGGATCGGCTCATCGACCGGGGCCACGAAGTCATCTGCGTGGACAACTTCATCACCGGCAGCCCCGCCCACACCGAGGCGCTCCTCAAGCGTGGCGGGGGGCGCTTCTCCCTCCACAAGCACAACATCAGCGAGCACGTGAAGATCGACGGCCCCGTCGACGCCATCTACCACATGGCCAGCCCGGCCAGCCCCAACGATTATCTCCAGTATCCGATCCAGACCCTCAAGGTGGGCTCCCTCGGCACGCACAACGCCCTGGGCCTCGCCATGGCCAAGAGGGCGCGCTTCCTCCTCGCCTCGACCTCGGAGGTTTACGGCGACCCGGAGATCCATCCCCAGCGGGAGGACTACTGGGGCAACGTCAATCCCATCGGCCCCCGGGGCGTGTACGACGAGGCCAAGCGCTTCGCCGAGGCCATCACCATGGCCTACCACCGCGCCCACGGCGTCAACGTCCACATCGTGCGCATCTTCAACACCTACGGGCCGCGCATGCGGATCGCCGACGGCCGCGCCATCCCGGCCTTTCTCTCCCAGGCCATCCGGAACGAGCCCCTCACCGTCTACGGCGACGGCTCCCAGACGCGGAGCTTCTGCTACGTCTCCGACCTGGTCGAGGGGCTCATCCGCCTCATGGAGAGCGAGTTCCACGAGCCGGTGAACCTCGGAAACCCGCACGAGATGACCATTCTCGAGTTGGCCCGCCGCATCAAGGAACTGACCGGCACCCCGGCCCCCATCGTCCACAAGCCCCTCCCGGTGGACGATCCCAAGGTGCGCAAGCCCGACATCAGCCGGGCGCGCGAGATCCTGAAATGGGAGCCCAAGGTTTCGTTCGACGAGGGCATCCGGCTCACAGCCGAGGACTTCCGCCAGAGGATATTCGCCGAGGCCGCATCGAGATGACCTCGGGGCGGCGGCCCATCAAGCATTGGCCGAGCGCCGAGCGCCCCCGCGAGCGCCTGATCGAAAAGGGCGCGGACTCCCTCAGCGACGCCCAACTCCTCGCCATCCTCCTGCGCACCGGCGACACTTCGCGCTCCGCCCTCGATCTCGCCCTGGCCCTCCTCGCCCAGTTCGGCGGCCTCGCTGGCCTCGCGGCCGCCTCGGTGGCCGAGCTCTGCGAGATCAAGGGCCTGGGGCCGGCCAAGGCCTCCCAGCTCAAGGCGGGCATCGAGCTCGCCCGGCGGCTCGGGAACCACGACGGCGCCGGCCGCCCCGCCTTCCACGGCGGGGAGGACGTCTTCCGCCACCTCAGCGCCCCGATGTCCGGCCTCCCCCACGAGGAGTTCCGCCTCCTCCTCCTCGACACCAAGCACCGCCTGAACCGGGAGATGACCATCTCGCGCGGCACCCTGGCCGGGACGGCCGTGGACCCGCGCGAGGTTTTCAGCGCGGCCCTGCGGGAGCGGGCGGCCGCCGTCGTCTGCGTCCACAACCATCCGAGCGGCGACCCCGGGCCCTCCCCCGAGGACCGGGCCCTCACCTCCCGCCTGCGCCAGAGCGGCCAGCTCGTGGGGGTGCCGCTGCTGGACCACGTCATCGTGGGCCGGGGCGCCTTCTTCAGTTTCGCCGAGGCGGGATGGCCTCCTTGAAATTCCGGGGGCGGATCGGCTAGATTGGCCCCGTCGAAACCGCCCGCCACCACGCCTGAGAAGCCTTCGCCCGCTCGCTCCAGCGAGATAATGCGAGGAAAGCGGTGGATCTCTCGGCACGGGAATTCCTGGCTGACCGCGCCCGCCGCTTCGAGGCCGCGTCGGCGGGCGAATACCCCCGCCAACTCGAGGCTTTGGCCGAGGCCGCCCTGGCCTGCCTGCGGGCCGGGGGGAAGATCCTCGTTTTCGGGAACGGCGGGAGCGCCTCCCTCGCCCAGCACTTCGCGGGGGAGCTGACGGGCCGATTCCTCAGTAACCGCCGACCCCTTCCAGCCCTCTCCCTCACGGCGGAGACCGCCTCCCTGACCGCCATCGCCAACGACTTCGGCTACGAGCACGTCTTCTCCCGCCAAATCGAGGCCCTGGCCCGGCCCGGCGACCTGGCCCTGGGCCTCTCCACGAGCGGAAAATCCCCCAACGTGGCGGCCGCCCTCGACCGCGCCCGCAGAATCGGGGCCAGGACCGCCCTCCTCACCGGAGAGGGCGGAGGCTCGGCCGCGGCCGGGATCGTCCTGGCCGTTCCCTCGCGCGACACCGACTTCATCCAGGAAGCCCACGAGGCCGCCCTGCACTACCTCTGCCACCGGCTGGACGCGGCCTTCCCGGACGAGGGGGCACAATGACCTCCACCCTCTCCCGCCTCCTCGGCAAGACCCCTCCCCGCCTCCTCGTGGCCGGGGACCTCATGCTGGACCGCTACGTCTGGGGCGACGTGGATCGCATCTCGCCCGAGGCCCCCGTCCAGGTGCTCCGCTGGCGGGCCGAGAACGAGGCCCTGGGCGGCGCCGCGAACGTGGCGCACAACCTGGCCGCCCTGGGCTGCGAGGTGCGCCTGCTCGGCAGCGTCGGCGAGGACGCCGAGGGGGATCGCCTCCTCGCCCTGGCCGGGGAGGCGGGGATCGACACCCGCTTCGTCCGGCGCGCCGCGGGCAGGCCCACCATCTCCAAGACGCGCCTCCTGGCCCGGAGCCAGCACGTCCTGCGGGTGGACAAGGAGGCGGATGCCCCTCCGCCCCCCGCCGCCGAGGAGGCGCTCCTCGGCGCCCTCCCCGGCGCGCTCGAAGGGGTGCAGGGCGTACTCTGCTCGGACTACCTCAAGGGCGTCCTGAGCCCCCCGCTCGCCCAGGCGCTCCTCGCCCGGGCGAGAAGCATGAAGATCCCTGCCGTCGTGGACCCCAAGGGGCGCGACTACGCCAAGTACCGGGGCGCCCGGGCCTTGACCCCCAACCTGGCCGAGGTGGCCCTGGCGTCGGGGCTCCCGGTGGACACGGAGGACAACCTGGAGAAAGCGGCCCGGAAACTCCTGGCCGAGACCCAGGCCGAGCTCATCCTCGTGACGCGCGGGGCGGCCGGGATGACGCTCTTCGGCCGCGAGGGCCGCATCGCCCACGAGGCCGCCCGGGCCCTCGAGGTGTACGACGTGACCGGGGCGGGGGACACCGCCGCCGCCCTCTTCGGCCTTGCCCTCATCGGGGGCGCCTCCCCGGCCGAGGCCGCGCACCTGGCGAACCTGGGGGCGGGCATCGCGGTCGGCAAGGTGGGCACCGCCGTGGTGACTCCGGCCGAGCTCGAGTCCGCGCTCGACGGGAAGCGCGAGGGGGCCGGGGAGAAGGTGCTCTCCCTCGCCGACCTCCAGCGCCGCCTGAACCGCGAGCGGGCGATGGGCCGCAAGATCGTCTTCACGAACGGCTGCTTCGACCTCATCCACGTGGGCCACATCCAGTACCTCCAGCAGGCGCGGCGGCTGGGGGACCTCCTGGTCATCGGCCTGAACGACGACGGCTCGGTGCGGCGCCTCAAGGGTCCGGGCCGGCCCCTCATCGGCGGGCGCCAGCGGGCCGAGCTCCTCGGGGCGCTCGCCTGCGTGGACTTCGTGGTCTTCTTCGCCGAGGACACCCCCCTCAAGCTCATCGAGGCCGTGCGCCCGGACATCCTGGTCAAGGGCGGGGACTACGGCCCGGACCAGGTGGTGGGGAAGGACGCGGTCGAATCCTACGGCGGGCGGGTCGAGGTACTCCCCTACGTCGAGGGTTTCTCGACCACCCAGATCGTCGAGACCATCGTGGAGCGCTACGCCCCGGCGAAGGAGACGCGATGAGCCGCCCCCTCCTCCTCGTGACGGGCGCCGCGGGCTTCATCGGGGCGCGCCTGGCCGAGCGGCTCGCGGAAGAGGGCGCGCGCGTCGTCGCGGCCGACGCCCCGGGCCACTTCCGGTCGCGGCCCGAGATCGCCGCCATCTTCAAGGCGAATCCCCCGGCCGAGATCGTGGACCGCGAGAAGCTCCCGGCCTGGCTCGCCGGGCGGCGCCCCGGGGACGTGGAGGCCATCTTCCACATGGGGGCCTGCACCGACACGACGAACTACGACGAGGCCTACATGGACCGCATGAACACGGCCTACACCCGGACCCTGTGGGGCCTGGCGGCTCGCCTCGAGGCGCCCTTCCTCTACGCGAGCAGCGCCGCCGTCTATGGGGACGGCTCCCAGGGCTACGACGACTCGACCCCTCCGGGGGCCTTCTCGCCCCTCAACCCCTACGGCGCCTCCAAGCAGCGCTTCGACGAATGGGCGCTGGGGGAGCTGGGGCAGTCGGCCAGGCCCCCGCGCTGGGCCGGGTTCCGCTTCTTCAACGTCTACGGCTTCGGCGAGACCCACAAGGGCAAGATGTCGAGCGTGCTGCGCCAGGCCTTCACCCAGATCAAGGCGGGCGGACGGGTACGGCTCTTCCGCTCCCACAGGGAAGGCATCCCGGACGGCCACCAGAAGCGCGACTTCATCCTGGCGGACGACCTCGTGGAGGCGCTCATCCACGCCTGGCGCCAGGGCCTACCGGACGGCATCTACAACCTGGGGACGGGCCGGGCGCGCACCTTCCTGGACCTCGTCCATGCGGCCTTCGCCGCCGTGGGGGCCGAGCCCCGGGTCGACTTCATCGACACTCCGCCCCCCATCCGGGAGCGCTACCAGTACTTCACCGAGGCCCGGATGGAGAAGCTGCGCGCGGCCGGCTGGCGCCGCGCCTTCACCCCGATCGAGGAGGGCGCGGCGCGCTACTGGGAGCGCCAGCGGCCCGCCCTCGTCCACGGCTGATCGAAAAGGGGCGCCTGTGGAAATCGCTCTTCTCGCAAGCGGGAGCCAGGGGAACGCCATCCTCGTAAGGGGGAGCGAGGGGGCCTTCCTCATCGACGCGGGGCTGAGCGCCCGCCAGATCGCCGGGCGCCTGGCGGCCTTCGGCGTCTCTCCCTCCGAGCTGGCCGGGCTGGTGGTGACGCACGAGCACATCGACCACGTGCGCGGGGCGGGGGCCCTGGCCCGCAAGTGGGGGCTTCCCATTTGGACGAACCGGGCCACGCGGGAGGCGGGGGCGGGGCTTCTGGGCCCCATCGGGCGATGGCACGAGGTCGAGATCGGGGCACCCTTCGAGCTGGCGGGCGTCCGGCTCGAGCCCTTCAGCGTCCCCCACGACGCGGCGGACCCCTTCGGCCTCCTCCTCGAGAACGGTGACGGCTACCGGGTGGGCCTGGCGACCGACATGGGCTTCGTCACCCGCCTCGTGCGGGAGCGGATGAAGGGGGTGCAGGGGCTCATCCTCGAGTTCAACCACGAGCTCGACATGCTGCTCTCGGGGCCCTACCCCTGGCCCCTCAAGCAGCGCATCCGCGGGAAGCTCGGCCATCTCTCGAACGAGGACGCGGCCGGCCTCCTCGCCGAAGTGGCGGGGCCGGACCTCGAGTGGGTGGTGTGCGCCCACATCAGCCAGGAGAACAACGAGGAGCGCATCGTGCTGGAGCGGGCCTCGGACGCCCTGAACGGGTGCGCCTTCGCGCCCTTCGCCGCGAGCCAGGACCGGGCCACCCCCCGCTTCGGCCCGGGCGGCCCGCTGAGCGAGGCGGCCCCATGATCCCGCGCTACGCCCGGCCCGAGATGGCCCGAGTCTGGGAGGAGCGCGAGCGCCTCCAGCGGATGCTCGATGTGGAGATCGCCGTCTGCGAGGAGCTGGCCGAGCGCGGCGAGATCCCGAAGGAGGCGGTGGCCGAGATCAAGGCCAAGGCGGCCTTCGACCCCGCCCGGGTGCGCGAGATCGAGCGCGTCACCAAGCACGACGTCATCGCCTTCCTCACCAACGTGGCCGAGAACGTGGGCCCCGCCTCGCGCTTCATCCACATGGGGCTCACGAGCAGCGACGCGCTCGACACGGCGCTGGCCCTCCAGCTCGTCCGGGCGGCGGACATCCTCCTGGACGACATCGCCCGCCTCCGGGCCGTGCTCAAGCGCCGGGCGCACGAGCACAAGCGCACCCTCATCGCCGGGCGCACCCACGGCATGCATGCCGAGCCCACCACCCTGGGGCTCAAGATCGCCGTCTGGCACGCCGAGTTCGGCCGCGCCGGGGAGAGGGTGCGGCGGGCGCGCGAGACGGTGCGGGTGGGGAAGATTTCGGGGGCGGTGGGGGTCAGCCCCCACATCGCTCCCGAGGTGGAGGAGGCCATCCTTCGCCGCCTGGGGCTCGAGGCCGAGCCCGCGAGCGGCCAGATCGTCCAGCGCGACCGGCACGCCGAGTACCATGCCGCGCTGGCCCTCGTCTCGGCGAGCATCGCCCGGGTGGCGACGGAGGTGCGGCACCTCCAGCGGACCGAGGTGGGCGAGGCCGAGGAGTATTTCAGCCCCGGCCAGAAGGGCAGCTCCGCCATGCCCCACAAGCGGAACCCGGTGGTCTCGGAGCAGCTCTGCGGCCTGGCCCGGGTGGTGCAGGGGAACGCCATGGCGGCGCTCCAGAACGTCCCCCTCTGGCACGAGCGCGACATCAGCCACTCCTCGGTCGAGCGGGTCATCCTGCCGGACAGCGCCATCCTGGTGGACTACATGCTGGCCAAGCTCGAGGAGCTGATGGACCGCTGGGTGGTCTATCCGGAGCGGATGAAGGAGAATCTCGAGCGCTCGCGGGGCCTCCTCCTGAGCGAGCACGTGATGCTGGCCCTCATCCGGAAGGGCCTCACCCGGGAGGAGGCCTACGCCCGGGTGCAGGGGCCCGCCATGGAGGTCTGGGCCAAGGGTGGGGACTTCCAGGCCCGGCTCCTGGCCGACCCTGGGGTGGGGGGGGTGCTCGGGGAGGCGGAGCTCGCGCGGTGCTTCGACCTGGACTCACATTTCCGCCATGTGGACGGCATTTTCCGCCGGGTTTTCGCGGAGGAGGACTGACCGTTTCGGGGCCGTTGTGGTAGGATAAGAAGCGCTCGGGGATGCCTTCCCCGCCCTTCCCTCCACCGTGTGCCCGACGCAAGGCGGAAAACGGCCCTGGAAACCCGCCACGGCCCCCCGGGAGGCCGATGGGAGAGATGCCTCATGGAGCGAAAAGCCAAGATTTACGAGGGAAAAGCCAAGGCAGTCTACGAGACCGGCGACCCGGCCTATTACATCCAATTCTTCAAGGACGACGCCACCGCATTCAACGCGAGAAAGCGGGGGACCATCGAGTCGAAGGGAATCTTTAACAATCACATCTCGTCCCGGCTCTTCCAGGTGGTGGAGAAGGAGGGCATCCCCACCCACTTCGTCAAAACCCTCTCGGACCGCGAGATGCTGGTGAAGCGGCTCGACATCATCAAGGTCGAGGTGGTGGTGCGGAACATCGCCGCCGGGAACCTCGCCAAGCGGATGGGGGTCGAGGAGGGGATGAAGCTCCCCCACCCCATCATCGACCTCCACCTCAAGAACGACGCCCTGGACGACCCGATGATCAACGAGGACACCGTCTCGGCCTTCGGCCTGGGCACCCGCGAGGAGCTGGCCCAGATGCGCGCCTACGCCCTCAAGGTGAACCAGATCCTCCAGGCTTTCTTCGGCGAGCGGAACGTGGATCTCGTGGACTTCAAGCTCGAGTTCGGCCGCTGCCCGGCCGAGGGCGGGAAGCTCCTCCTCGGGGACGAGATCACCCCCGACGGCTGCCGCCTCTGGGAGAAGGGCACGGGCCGCAAGCTCGACAAGGATCGCTTCCGCCGCGATCTGGGCCAGGTCGAGGAGGCCTACGCCGAGGTGGAGCGGATCGTCTCCCGCTGAGGCGGAAAGGGATTCCGGTGGCGAAAGCCGTCGTCTACGTGACGTACAAGCGGGGCGTCCTCGACCCCCAGGGCGAGGCCGTCCGCGGCGCGCTCTCCTCCCTCGGCTTCCAGGACGTCGAGGGGGTGCGGGTGGGCCGCTACATCGAGATCGAGCTGGCCAACGGCCGGCCCGAGGAGCAGCGCGCCCAGGTGGAGAAGATGTGCCGCCAGCTCCTCGCGAACCCCGTCCTGGAGGACTTCCGGATCGAGATCAACGCCCCCGCCCCCGCCGAATAGGTTGAAGATGCGCTTCGCCGTGCTGGTTTTCCCGGGTTCCAACTGCGACCACGACTCCTACCACGCCGTCAAGCACGTCCTCGGCGCCGACGCGCACTTCGTCTGGCACAAGGAGGGCGGCCTCGGCGGCGCCGACGTGGTGATCGTCCCCGGCGGTTTCAGCTACGGGGACTACCTCCGCGCGGGCGCCATTGCGCGCTTCTCGCCCGTGATGGAGGCGGTGCGCCGCCATGCGGCCCAGGGGCGCCCCGTGCTCGGCACCTGCAACGGCTTTCAGATCCTGACCGAGGCGGGCCTCCTGCCGGGGGCGCTGCGGCGGAACGCCTCCCTACGCTTCATCTGCGACGACGTCTGGCTCCGCTGCGAGACCTCCCGCACCCCCTTCACCCAGGCCATCGACGCGGGGGAGCGCCTCAAGATGCCTATCGCCCACGGTGAGGGCAGCTTCTTCTGCGCCCCGGAGACCCTGGCCGAGATGGAGGTGCACGGGCAGGTCGTCTTCCGCTACTGCGACGCCGAGGGGGGGCTCACCCCGGAGGCCAACCCCAACGGCTCGACCGCCCACATCGCCGGCGTATGCAACCGGGCGGGGAACGTCCTCGGCCTCATGCCCCACCCCGAGCGCGCCAGCGAGCCCGACATGGGGAGCGAGGACGGGCTCAGGCTCTTCCAGTCCGTCCTCTCCGTCGTCACCGCATGAGCACGGCCGGCGCCTGGGCGAACGCCCCCGCCACCCTGGACACCGCGCGAGAGCACGGCCTCTCGGAGGAGGAGTGGCGCCGCATCGCCGGGCTTCTGGGCCGGGAGCCCAACCTGACCGAACTGGGCGTCTTCTCCGCCATGTGGAACGAGCATTGCTCCTACAAGAGCAGCCGCGTCCATCTCAAGAAGTTCCCCACCAAGGGCCCCCGCGTCCTCCAGGGCCCGGGGGAGAACGCGGGCGTCGTGGACGTGGGGGACGGCCTGGCCGTCGCCTTCAAGATGGAGAGCCACAACCACCCCTCCTTCATCGAGCCCTACCAGGGCGCGGCCACGGGGGTGGGGGGCATCCTCCGGGACGTCTTCACCATGGGCGCCCGGCCCATCGCCCTGCTCGACAGCCTGCGCTTCGGCGCCGTGGGCCACGACCGCACCCCCTATCTCGCGGGCGGGGTGGTGGCCGGCATCGCGGGCTACGGCAACTGCATGGGCGTTCCCACGGTGGGAGGAGAAACCTGCTTCCATCCCTGCTACAACGGGAACATCCTGGTCAACGTCATGTGCGCGGGCGTCATGCGCTCGGACGCCATCTTCCGGGGCACGGCCTCCGGCGTGGGCAACCCGGTCATCTACGTGGGCGCCGCCACCGGCCGGGACGGCATCCACGGCGCCTCGATGGCCTCGGCGGGCTTCGACGAGAAGGCCTTGGAAAAGCGTCCCACCGTCCAGGTGGGCGACCCTTTCCGGGAGAAGCTCCTCCTGGAGGCCTGCCTCGAGCTCATGAAGAGGGGCTCGGTCGTCGGCATCCAGGACATGGGGGCGGCGGGCCTCACCTCCTCCTCGGTCGAGATGGCCGGCCGGGCGGGCACGGGTCTCCTCCTGCGGCTCGACGCCGTCCCCCGGCGCGAGGAGGGTATGACCCCCTACGAGCTCATGCTCTCCGAGAGCCAGGAGCGGATGCTCCTCGTGGCCCAGCGGGGGCGCGAGGGCGAGGTGCGGGAGATCTTCGAGCGCTGGGACCTCCCGATGGCGGTGGTCGGCGAGGTGACGGCGGACGGGCGCCTGCGGGTGGAGTCCGGGGGCCGGACCGTGGCCGATCTGCCGGTGAGGGCCCTCACGGACGAGGCTCCGGCCTACGAGCGGCCCCTGCGGCCCGGGCGGGGGCTCCCCTCGGCCGACCCCCTCGAAACCCTGCCCGCGGAGAAGGACCTCGGGCCCTCTCTCCTCGCCCTGCTGGCCCACCCCAACCAGGGGCTCAAGAAGGCCATCTGGCGCCAGTACGACTACATGGTCCGCACCAACACCCTGACGCCCCCGGGCGGGGACGCCGCGCTCCTCCGCCTCAAGGGCACCTCCAAGGCCCTCGCCCTCGCGACCGACGGGAACGCGCGCTATTGCATGCTCGATCCCTATGCGGGCGGGATGCTCGCCGTGGCCGAGGCCGCCCGCAACGTGAGCTGCACCGGGGCCCTCCCCATCGCCATGACGAACTGCCTCAATTTCGGGAACCCCGAGCGGCCCGCCGTCATGGCCCAGTTCTCGGCCGCCATCGAGGGCATGGCCGAGGCCTGCCGCGTGCTGGGCGTGCCCGTCGTCAGCGGGAACGTAAGCTTCTATAATGAGACGCAAGGCGTGGATATTTATCCCACGCCGATCGTCGGCATGGTGGGCCTCTTGGAGGAGGCCGGCCGGCGGGCGGGCATCGGGCTGGCGCGCGAGGGGGACATTCTCTACCTCCTGCACCCGGGCCGGGAGGCGCCGCTCCCCTCCGGGGGCGCGCACGAGTACGTCTGGGTGCGCTGCGGCCGGGAGGGCGGACGGCCCCCTTCCATCTCTCTCCCCGCGGAGGCTGCCGTCCAGGGGCTGTGCCGGGAGGGGATACTGGGCGGCTTCATCCGCTCGGCGCACGACCTATCGGACGGTGGGTTGGCCCTCGCCCTGGCCGAGGCCTGCCTGGCCTCTCCCTCCTCCCGCCTGGGGGCGCACATCCGGCTCCCCGAGGGGGTGGGGCGGCTGGACGGGAGGCTTTTCGGGGAAGCGGCCTCCCGGATACTGATCTCGGCCCCTCCCGAGGCGGAGGGGCGGCTGCACGAGGCGGCGGGACGGCGGGAGGTGGGCCTCCTGGCCCTCGGCGCGGTAACGGGCCCCCATCTCCGGGTCGAGGCGCCGGACGGCTTCCCGGCCATGGACGTGGAGCTGAGCGAGCTACGGGCGGCCTGGGCGGGCGCCCTGGATGAGGTCTTTGGAGCATGACACCTTTCGACGATCACCCGCACGAGGAATGTGCCGTCTTCGGGATCTACGGCCATCCCGAGGCAGCGAACCTCACCTACCTGGGCCTTTACGCCCTCCAGCACCGCGGGCAAGAGAGCTCGGGCATCGTGGCCTCGGACGGCGAGCGCGTCCACAGCGAGGTCGGCATGGGCCACGTCGCCGACATCTTCACCGAGGCGCGCCTCGACAGGCTCAAGGGCCACCTCGCCATCGGCCACAACCGCTACTCGACGGCCGGGCAGTCCCACATCGTCAACGCGCAGCCCTTCCTCGTGACCTACTCGAGGGGGATCATCGCCCTGGGGCACAACGGAAACCTCGTCAACGCCGGCGACCTGCGGCGGGAACTCGAGGCGACCGGCTCCATCTTCCGCAGCACGACGGACAGCGAGGTCATCCTCCACCTCATCGCCCGTTCGCTCGAGCAGGAGACCGAGGGCGCCATCGTGGACGCCCTGAACCGCCTGGAGGGCGCCTTCACCCTCATGATGATGACCCGCGACAAGCTCGTCGGGGTGCGCGACCCGAACGGCTTCCGGCCCCTCGTCCTGGGCCGGATGAGCGCGCCGGCCGGCGGCGAGGTATGGGTGCTGGCGAGCGAGACGTGCGCGCTCGACCTGATCGAGGCGGATTTCGTGCGGGAGGTGGCGCCGGGGGAGATGATCGTGGTGGACGAGGAGGGGCTGCACAGCATGTTCCCCTTCCCGCCGATCCGGCCCACCCAGTGCATTTTCGAGTTCATCTACTTCGCCCGGCCGGACAGCTACATCTTCGGCGAGAACGTCTATACGGTCCGGCGCCAGCTGGGCGTCGAGCTGGCGCGAGAGAGCCCGGTGGACGCCGACATCGTCATTCCCGTGCCCGACTCGGGGCTCGCCGCCGCCCTCGGCTACTCGGCGGAGTCGGGGCTCCCGCTGGAGTGGGGCCTGGTGCGGAACCATTATGTCGGGCGCACCTTCATCGAGCCCCAGCAGTCCATCCGGCATTTCGGGGTGAAGGTGAAGCTCAACCCCATGAGGGCCTACCTCGATGGGAAGCGGGTGGTGGTGGTGGACGACTCCATCGTCCGGGGGACGACCAGCCGCAAGATCGTCGAGATGATCCGGAAGGCGGGCGCCTCGGAGGTCCACATGCGCATCAGCTCCCCGCCCATCACCCACCCGTGCTTCTTCGGCATCGACATGCCTACCCGGAAGGAGCTCATCGCCTCGGCCAAGTCGGTCGAGGAGACGCGCCTCTATCTCAACGCCGACAGCCTGGCCTACCTCTCGCTCGAGGGCCTCCTGCGGTGCGTGCATCCCCGGGGGGGCGAGTTCTGCGCCGCCTGCTTCACGGGCAACTATCCCATTCCCGTCCACCGGGTGGAGCCCCAGCTGTGGCTCTTCCAGGAACTCAAGGCGAGCGAACATAGAGCGTAAATTCGCCGCTTTTTTCCGGCCCCGCCGAATTGCCCCGTAAACGAATCGTTGCTACCATCTTCCCGCCTAATTCGGCTTGGTTTGTCGTCAATGTGAGGCGTGCGCCCGTACCGCCTCGGCGGAAGGTGGATGAGCTCGACCTCGAAGTGGGCCGGTTTGCTCATATGCGGGCTGTTGGCGGCGGGCTGCTCCGGGTGGGCCTCCGGCTTGCCCGGGGAGGAAGGGGGGAATCCGGCCCTCTCGGCCCTTCCCCCCCCACGCCATCCTTCGGATGTCCGTCTGCCCGCCCCTTATCGTCCGTCCGCTCCGTCCTCTCCCTCTTCCGCCGTCTCGCTTCCGCCCTTCATCGATTTGGGCTTCCCGCGCCAGGAGCTCGAATCGGGCGCCGTCCCGCCGCACGACCTGAACCTCCCGGTGCCCGAGGGGGAGAGCGCCGACGAGGCGCCGCAGGCCCAGCCCGCTTCCCCAGGCGGGGAGCAGACGCCCAGCTTCGTCTTTGAGGTTCCCATCCTGCGCAACGCCCTGGTCGAGCGCTGGGTGGACTACTTCACCGGCCCCGGCCGCGACCTCTTCGCCGTCTGGCTTCAGCGGGGCGGGCGCTATCTTCCCTACATCCGCCAGATACTGAAGGAAGAAGGCGTCCCCGAGGACTTGGCCTACGTTCCGCTCATCGAAAGCGGCTTCAGCCTGCGCGCCCGCTCCCGGGCCGGAGCGGTGGGGCCCTGGCAGTTCATGGAGGGGACGGCCCGGCGCATGGGCCTCCGGGTGGATCGCTATCTCGACGAGCGGCGCGACCCGATGAAATCCACCCGCGCGGCCGCCAGCTATCTCACCTACCTCCACAAAGAGTTCGGGGACTGGCACCTCGCCTTGGCCGCCTACAACGCCGGGGAGAACCGCATCCGCAGCGCCATCCGCGAGTCCGGCCTGTCCACCTACTGGGCCCTCGCCCGGACCTCCCATCTTCCGATCGAGACCAAGAACTACGTGGGCAAGTTCATCGCCGGCATGATGCTCGCCAAGCACCCCGAGGTCTTCGGCTTCGCGGGGCTGGAATACGACGAGCCCCTGCGCTACGACATGGCGAAGCTGCCTCACGCCGTTTCACTGAGGATGATCTCCCAGCTCGCGGGAGTCCCCATCCAGGAGCTCGCCGACCTCAATCCCCACCTCCGGCTCGGCATCACCCCGCCCGGCGGCGGCTTCGGCCTGAGGCTCCCTCCCGGGAAGACGGTGCTTCTCCTGCAGCGGCTGGCCAAGGCCCCCCGGGAGGCTCATCCCGCACCCAGCGGCTACCGCATCCAGCCGGGCGATACCCTCTCGGGCATCGCCAAGCGCTTCAATCTGCCCCTGAGGCAGCTCCTCGAGCTGAACCCCCGCCTCGACCCGCGCCGCCTGCGCCCCGGGACTCAGGTGAACCTGCCGGCCTCCGGGACGCGGGCCGAAGCCGAGCCTCCCGCCTCTCCCCCGCAGGAAACCCACCACGTGGTGGGGCCGGGCGAGAACATCTGGACCATCTCCCGCATTTACGGCGTCTCGCCCGAGGACATCATCCGCTGGAACAGCCTCTCCACCAGCTCGGTCATCTTCCCCGGCGACCGCCTTCTCGTCCGCCGGCAATAAGAAACTCCGGCCGGCTCCCGCTTTCGCCCCCCTTCCATCGTGGCTTCCTTGACACTTCTCGCCCCCCTCTCCTAAGATCATGCGGTCGCTGCCGGCCGCTCGTCCCTCCCATCGCCGCGGCTGATTGCCCTGCGGCCGTCACACGGTGGAGCCCGACACATGCGAAGTCGCCGATATTCTCTCCTCCTCCTAGCGGGGGCCCTCCTCATCGGGGGATGCACCGTCCGCCAGGCGGACAAGAGCTCGCCCGGCGAGCTCATGCTCCTCGGCCAGGAGGACTTGCGGGCGGAGCGCTATGAGAGCGCGCGCCAGGCCTTCCAGCGCCTCCTGCGCGAATACCCGGACAGCGCCCACCGCCGCCAGGCCCTGCTGAACCTGGCCGACTCCTACTTCAAGGGGGAGGAGTACATCGAGTCGCGGGTGCAGTACGCCGAGTACGTCCAGCTCTATCCCGTCAGCCGGGAGACGGCGCGCGCCTACTACTACCTGGGGATGTCGGACTACAACCGCATCCTGGAGCCGGACCAGGAGCAGTCCGTCACGCGCGACGCGCTCAAGACCTTCCAGGAGCTGCTCCGGCGCTTCCCCCGCTCGGAGTTCACGGCCCAGTCCAAGGAGAAGGTCGAGATTCTCCGCGACCGGCTGGCCCGCCACCATCTCTTCATCGCCCACTTCTACCTGACGAAGGGCAAGCGCGTTTCCGCCATCCCCCGCTTCCAGGAGGTCATCCGGGAGTTCGGCGATCAGCCCGCCCTGCGCGCCGAGGCCATGTACTACCTGGGGGAGAGCTACGTCCAGGAGGAGAGCTACAAGAAAGCAGGCGATACCTTTCGCGGCCTGATCAAGGAATACCCGGACAACCCGTTGTCGCAGCGCGCCTACCAGCGCCTCGTCAACCTATCCGGAATCCGATGAAGGTGCCGCTTCATCTCTCCGTCCGCCGCTCCGCCGCCGGGCCGGCTACAGGATCGGTCTGATGGCCAAGAAACGGACTTCCTCCGGCATTCCGAAGACGAAGCGCCCGCGGAAGAAGCCCGCGGTTTCCGAGTCTCCCGCCGCCGAATTGGAGGAGGAAACCCGCGCCGAGGAGGCGCCCGAGGCGGGGGGCGGGTCCTTCCTCGAGGAGATGGAGCGCGAGCCGGCCTCCCAGCCTCCCAGCGAGGACACCCTCGCCATCTACCTCCGCGAGATCGGCCAATACCCCATCCTGACCCGCGAGGAGGAGCACGAGCTCGCCGTCCGGGCCAAGGACGGGGACATGGAGGCCTTCAACCGGCTCGTCCGCTGCAACCTCCGCTACGTCGTGAGCGTCGCGAACCGCTACAAGGGCTTCGGCCTGTCGCTCGAGGACCTCATCAACGAGGGCAACATCGGCCTCATCCACGCGATCCGGCGCTTCGACCCGTACCGGGGCGTGAAGCTCATCACCTACGCCGTCTGGTGGATACGCCAGTCCATCATGCACGCGATCGCCGACCACACGGGCACGGTGCGCCTACCGATCAAGCAGGCGGGCCTCATCCACAAGATCGGGCAGACCTACCAGCGGCTCCGCCAGGAGATGGACCGCGAGCCCTCCTCGGAGGAGCTGGCCGAGGGCCTCAACATGAAGATGGACGACGTGGAGAACATCCTCCGCGTCCACCGCAACTACCTTTCGCTCGACACCCCCATCGCGGGGAGCGAGGAGACGAGCTACCTCGACCTGCTCGAGGCGAAGGATGTCCTCACCGCCGAGGACAACCTGGTGCAGCACTCCCTCGAGGAAGAGATCGAGGACCTTCTCGCGGGCCTCGACCCGCGCGAGCGCGAGATCATCCGCCTGCGCTTCGGCTTCGACGGCGACCCCATGACGCTCGAGGAGATCGGCCAGCGCATCGGCCTCTCCCGCGAGCGCATCCGGCAGATCGAGAAGAAGATCATCCGCCGCTTCCGGGCGCGCGCCAAGAACAAGCCGCTGCTCGACTACCTGAGGTAGCCATGTCTCCGGCCGAGCCCACCAACGCGGCGTTTGGAGGGGCCCCCGCCTCCGCCCCCCGTTCCGGCTGGCGCAGGGCCGCCTCGCGGCTCCTGACCGGCGAGGGCTGGCGGTCCCTGAACGTCTCGAACCGCCTCACCCTCGCCCGCATCCTCATGCTCCCCCTGCTGGTCCTCTTCCTGGTCGAGGGCTCGAATTTCTCCCGCACCGTGGCCGCCGCGCTGTTCGGAGCCGCCGCCTTCACCGACTGGCTGGACGGCCACCTGGCCCGCGCCCGCGGCCAGGTCACGCCCCTGGGCGAGATCCTGGACCCGGTGGCCGACAAGCTGCTCATGGTGGCCGCGCTCCTGCCCCTGGTGGCCCTCGGCGAGGTGGGCTCCTGGATCGTCGGGATCATCCTGGGCCGGGAGTTCCTGGTGACGGCGCTGCGCGCGGTGGCCCTGCGGCACGGGAAGGTGGTGCCCGCGAGCCGGCTCGGCAAGTGGAAGATGGGCCTTCAGACCGCCGCCGTCCTCTTCTTGATCCTGGAGGTGCTGCCGCCGGCGGGGACCATCCTCATCTGGGCGGCGATGGCCGTGGCGGTCGTCTCGGGCGTGGATTATTTCCGCAAGCTCCTCCAGGAATTCACGTGAGCCTCTCGATATTCCTCGTCTTCTTCGCCGCCGCCCTGCTCGGCTCGATCCCCTTCGGCGTCCTCGTCACCCGCCTCCTCGGCCTCTCCGATCCGCGCGCGGCCGGGAGCGGAAACATCGGCGCGACCAACGTCATCCGCACGAGCGGCTGGCTGCCCGGCCTCCTGACCCTGGCCGGAGACGTCCTCAAGGGCATCCTCGCCGCCGCCTGGATTCCCGCGCTCGCCGCCCCGGGGAGCCCTCCCCTTCCCTTCCACCTGCCGGCCGCCGCCCTGGGGGCGGTCGTGGGCCACATGTTCTCCCCCTTCACCGGCTTCAAGGGCGGAAAGGGGGTGGCCACGGGGTTCGGCGTCTTCCTCTACTGGACTCCTCTCGCGGCCGCCTGGGCCGCGCTGGTCTTCGCGGGGGCGGTGGCCGCGACCCGCTACGTCTCGCTGGGCTCGATCCTGGCCGCCCTCGCCCTGCCCGTCGCCGGCGCGGCGGCGGGCTATCCCGAGCCCGCCGTCCTCACCTCGGCCCTCGTCGCCGCCTTCATCGTCCGCCGCCATGCGGACAACATCCGGCGCCTCTTCCGGGGGGAGGAGCACCGCCTCGGCCGCAAGCGCACCGAGAGGAGCGCCTAGCGGATGGTCACGGGCTGCGCCCCGTTCTTCCTGCTCGCCCTCGCCGGCGTCGCCCTGGGGAGCTGGCTCTTCGGGAGCCACGCCGCGGCCCGTTTCATGGGCCTCGGCGGCCTCCTCCTTTTCCTGCTCTACTTCGCCCTCCTGAACTGGACTGCCCAGAGCCGCCTCCGGCTGCGCCCGTTCAGGCAGGAGGAGATCCCCCCGGAGAAGGGAGCGGAAGGCGAGGCCCGGGCCGAATGGGCCGGCTACCTGCGCACCGAGGGCCGCATGCTCTGGCTGGGGGTGGGGCTGCTCCTCGCCGTGATCCTCATCCTCGTCCTGAAGGGGCGCTGAGGAAGCGCCGCCCGCTCTCCCGCCCCTCCGCCGGCCGCGTTTTCCCGGCATTTCCCCCGTTCCGGCGCTGGGCGGATTCCTGCCCCGCGGCAGGCTCATTTTTGGTACAATCCACTCATCTCGCCGCTTGAACGGGAAACGCCGGATGAGGGGCTGCCCTTCGCCCGGCAGAAGCCGAAGCATCCCCAGAGGAGGAGAAGGCATGCCGCTCCGATTTGCCGTGCGAGTTGGGTTGGCCCTCGTGGCCGCCGGGATCATCGCCGCTTCCGCCGCTCCGGCGCCGGCCGCGGACATGCAGGCCGCGAAGAAGGAAGGCGAGGTGATGTGGTATTCCTCGCTCTCGCTCTCCGTCGCCCAGAAAGTCTGCAAGCAGTTCAACGACAAGAAGACCGGGATCACCTGCGTCCTCCACCGGGACGGCTCGGGCAAGATCTACCAGCGCTACCTGCAGGAGGCCAAGGGCAACGTGTTCAAGGCCGACGTCATCCACACCTCGAACATCGGCCATTTTGTCAACATGAAGAAGAATCACCTCCGGCCCTACAAGCCCAAGGGGACCGAGAAGTTCATCCCCGCCTTCACGACCCCGGACGGCTCCTGGAACATCCTCCGGGCCAGCGTCTACGTGCTCGCCTACAACACCAAGCTCGTGAAACCCGAGGACGCCCCCAAGAGCTGGGCCGACGTGCTCAACCCGCGCTGGAAGGGCCTCATCGCCCACGCCCACCCCGCCTACAGCGGGGTCATCACGGTCGGGATGCTCTCGCTGGTGAACATGCACGGCTGGGCCTACTACGATAAGCTCGCCGCCCTGCAGCCCAAGATCGTGCAGTCCGCCGTGGCCGTCATTCCGCTGGTCGCCCGGGGCGAGGCCCACGTCGTCGCCGGCACCGCCGCCTACAACACCTTCGGCGACATCAAGAAGGGCGAGCCCATCAAGATGGTGCTTCCCAAGGAGGGCGTGGCGTTCATTTCCTCTCCCCACTCCGTGCTCAAAAAGGCGCCCCATCCCAACGCGGCCGAGGTGTTCACCGACTTCCTCTTCAGCCAGGAGGCGCAGCAGACGCTCGTGGAGAACGGCCTCCACGTCGGCCATCCAGGCGTCAAGTACCCCGAGGGCCTGCCCTCCCTCCAAGGGCTGAAAATCATTGACTTCACCCCGGAGGAGGTTCAGAAGAAGTCGAAGGAAATCCAGGAGATGTTCCGGAAAAAGTTCGGCGTGTAAGCACGCGCCGGGCGCCGATCGGCTTTCACCGGGGCGGGGGGTGACCCGCCCCGGTTTTTTCTTTCCACTCCGTCCGCTCGTGCCACCGCCGCAGGAACTCCGTCAGCTCCCCCGGGGGGCGGAGCCAGGCGCGGGCGCTGGAGGGCCGCCACGCCTCCCGCACCAGGACGGGCAGCCCCCGAGACCCGAGCGCCCGGAAGGCGTCCTCGTCCGTCTCGTCGTCGCCCAGGTAGGCGGCGGGGCAGCCCGGCGGCGCCTCCTTCAGGATGGCCCGCACCGCGTCCCCCTTCGTCCAGCCGGGCGCCCGCAGCTCGAGGCCCCCGTCGAAGGGCAGGAGCTCGAGCCCCGAGGCCTGGGCCACCTCTTCCCACAGCCCCTGGACCGCCCGGAGAGCCTCCTCCCCCCGCCCCGGCGGAAGCCCCCGGACGTGATACGCGAGCGAGAAGGGTTTCTTCTCCCGCCGCGAGGGGAGCCCAAACCCGCCGAGGCGGCGCTCCGCCTCCTCCAGCCCCCGGGCCTGCTCCGGGGAGGGAGGGATGACCCGGGTCCTCCCGTCCGCCAGGCGCCGCTCGCGCCCGTGCGAGGCCCACACCTCGGGCAGGGGGTCCACCCCCAGCATGGGGAGGAGCCCGTTCAGGCTGCGGCCGCTGATAAGGGCGACGCGGGTGCGGCCCTCCCCCCGGATGGCCTGGAGCAAAGGCAAGACCCCCGGATAGGGGGCGGCCTCGGCCGGCTCCGTCCGGAAGGGGGCGAGGGTGCCGTCGTAATCCAGGAGGAGCAGGGCGGCGCGCGCGCCCTTCAGGCCGCCAAGGAAGCGGGCGGCCTCGGAGCCCTCGGGCCCCGGGAGGGGAGGGTCCGCTCTTCTCGTCACAGCGGAATCTCCCGGCCCGGGTCCCCTCCCCTCTGGAGGCTCAGCATGAGGGCCAGGTACTCCCGGAGGTGGCGGGTCACCAGGAAGTTGTCGCGCACGAAGCCGTGGGCCTGGGCGGCCATGCGCGCGTAGAGGCGGGGGTGCTGCAAGAGATAGCGGATGCGCAGGGCCGCCCCCTCGGGGGTGTTCACGAGGAAGCCCGTGTGGAAGTCGTGCACCTGGAGGCGGATGCCGCCCGTGTCCCCGCCGATGACGGGCTTGCCCTTCCACAAGCCCTCGGTGACGGTGAGGCCGAAGCCCTCGCGGGTGGATTTCTGGATGATGACGAAGGAGGCCCGCTGCAGGGCGTTGATGGTCAGGTGGGCGTCCGGGGCCAGGCTGAGCACATGGATGTCCGGGTCGTCCCCGGCGCAGGCCCGCACCTCGCCGAACATGCGTCCGCCCTCGGGGTCGTCCGCCGCGCCGCCCCCCGCCAGCACGAGCTGGGGACGGGGCCGGGTGCGGAGCATCCGGAAGGCCCGGATGACGCCGATGGGATCCTTGAAGCGGTCGAAGCGGGACACCTGCGTGAGGATGGGCCGCTTCGGGTCCAGCTGGAACCTGTCGAGCGCCGCCCGGATGTCCGCCTCCGTCAGGGGGCGGTTCTTGTCGCTCAGGGGATCGATGCTGGGCGCGATGAGGAACTGCGGGTGGGGCAGCGCCCGCGCGAACTGCGGCATGGAGAAGATGCTGGCGTCGTACTTTCCGGCGATGGGCTCCAGCCACCGCCACACGGCGCGGTGGGGGCGGCTCGCGTCCACGTGGCAGCGCCACACCCATTTCCCCCGGCGCTCCGGGCACTTCGCGATCAGCCCGGCCGGCTGGGGGTCGTGGATGAAGACGAAGTCCGCCTCGCAGAGCCTCTCGCGCAGCGCCTGGGCGTTCCGCTCCGTCACGTCGTCGTAGGCGGCGATGTCCCCTGAGGTGAAGTCCTCCTGGAAGCCCTGGAGGCCGTTGTGGATCTTCTTGGTGGCCTGGAAGAAGGCGTCGTTGCCGACGATGACCTCCCAGGACACCTCGAGGCCCAGGTCGCTCATTAGGGGGGTGAGCCACGCCAGTATCTCGGCCACCCCGCCGCCGTAGCGCGTCGAGTTCACGTGGACGACCTTCCGCCCCTGCAGGCCCTCGGCGAGCTGGTGGAGCTGCGAGATGCTCTCCTGGCCCACCACCTTCGCGTAGGAGGAGATCCGCATCTCCCTCATGCCTCCGCTCCGCCGCCGATGACCCCGCGGGCGCGCCGGATCATCTCCTGCTTCAGGTCCCGCAGGTTGAAGAACTGCACGTCCACCCCGGCCAGCGCCCCGGCCAGCCGCCGCCCCAGCTCCCCCTGCGCCTGGAGCCAGTCCGAGAAATCGTCCGGCCCCTGATGACGGGACCGGCCCTCGACGAAGTGGAAGTACAGGCTCCGGCGGGTCATCTTGCGGAGGGCGCCGAGGATGTCCTCCGGCCTCCCGATGCGCATCCCCGTATCGAACACCACGATGGACGCCTGCATGAAGTAGAAGCCCTTGCCCCAGGGCACCGAGGGGAGATGCTCGATCTCCGCGAGGCGCTCCTCCAGGATATCGAGGATGTCCGCGCGGAGGCTCTCGATGGAGGAGGCCGCGAACGGATCCAGGTTGGCGAGGCGCTCGGCCAGGATCTGGTCGCCCAGGGAGCGGTAGGCCCAGGCGGCGAAGTCGTTGGTGAACTCGGGCTCGTCGAAGCCGGGCCGGATCAGGCGCTCGATGGTGTGATGGTAGATGCTCTTGTCGGAGCAGCGGCCCGTCCGGTCGCGCAGCTCGCGAAGGTTGACGGCCGAGGGCAGGCCGTCCATCCGCACGATCAAGGCGCAGGATTTGACCTCGAACGGGCCGGCTGCCATCCCGGTCCCTCCAACCGGCGGCGTCATGGAGGCGGTGGCGGAACGAGAAGAAAACCTTTTCTTCGCCCGGCCGGAGGCCGGTGGACGAGCCGACCCTCATCCTGACACATGGCGGCGCTTTTTTACACCCCCTTTGATCCCGCACCCTCCACCCGCTAAAATATCCGTGATTCGGCCTTTTAAGCCCGCCCGGCGCGGTTCCGCCTCTCTCGTCAGGATGACCGCCTCTCCTGGGGGATGCCCGCCGCCGGACCTCCCGCTCCCCGCCCAAGGAATGATGATGCCCCGGACGATACGCCTGACGCTCAATTCTCTCGCCCTCGGGCTCGCCTGCGCCGCCGGGCTGGCGCTGTGCCTGCCGGAAGGGGCCCTCGCGGCGCCGGCGTCCTCCCCGCCCGCGGAAGGGATCCAGCGGCAGGAGATCGAGTCGCTCATCCGGCGCATCGAGAACCCCAAGGAGCGGGAGGCCCTCGTCCGCCAGCTCCGCCTCCTCCTCGGCGCCCAGCGCGGGGAGGCGCCCCCGGCGCCCCCGAAAGAAGATACCTCCTCCTTCGACCATTTCTTCGCCGAGACGGTGCAACGGCTGAACCAGACCGTCCGGGAGACCCTGGCCTCCTTCGAGATGGTGCCCGAGAAGCTGGCCCGCATCCCGGAGCGGTGGGAAGAAGCCTTCTCCCGCCACGGCGGGCTGCAGGCGGGCCTGCGGTTCCTCGTCGCGCTGGCCGCGGCCCTCGCCTTCCTGGCCGCCGCCCGGTTCCTCCTGCGGAGGCTCCTGCCCAAGCCCTCGGGCGACGGGACGGGCCACGGCTGGTTCTTCCGCGTCCTGGCGGCCCTCAGGGAGTGGCTGGAGCGGGTCCTCCCGGCCGGGGCCCTGCTGGCCGGGGGCTCCCTTCTCGTGGTGCTCCTCGGCCTGGGGCGGACGGAGGAGGGCCTCCTCCTCATCTTCCTCTGGGCCGTCTTCCTGCAGCTGTTCCTGCAGGGGGCGGTGGCGGCCTTCCTGGCGCCCGAGCGGCCGGGATGGCGGCCCGTGCCGGTAGAAGACGAAACGGCCGTCTACTTCTCCCTCTGGTCCAACCGTTTCATCCTCGTGGGGGTGTGGGGGGAGGCGCTCGCCCAGGTGTGCCGCGCCCTGGACCTGGGGCCGGAGCTCCCTCTCCTCGTCTCCCACGCCTACCGCTTCATCCTCCTGCTCCAGATCCTCGTGATGGTGTTCCAGCAGCGCGACCGGGCGCGCGCCTTCCTCTCGCTCCGGGAGCCGGAGAACGCCCCGGGCCCGGTCCGCGTCGCCGTCCACGCCTGGAACATCGCCGCCGCCCGCTGGCACCTCATCGCGGTCCCCTATTTCGTGATCTTCTACCTGTTCTGGACGGGAGGCTCCCGGGCCCGGCTCCGCCTGCTCATCGAGGCCACCGTCCTCACCGTCGTCATCGCCGCGGCGGCCCTCGCCTTGAGCCGGCTGGCCCAGCTCGGCACCCGGCGCCTGTTCGCCGTGAACGAGCGCCTCCGCCGGCTCGTGCCCGGCATCGAGTACCGGGTGAACCTCTACACCCCGGTCATCACAACCGCCCTGGTCGTCCTCGTCTGGGCCGGGGCCGCGCTCCTCATCCTGGACGCCTGGGGCGTGCCCACGCTGGCCCTCCTCTTCTCCCGGGCCGGGCTGGCCCTCCTCGGAAGCCTCCTCGGCATCGCCCTGACCACCGCCGTCGCCGCCCTTCTCATCGAGGCGGCCCGCGCCGCCCTGGAGTACTTCCTCACCGGGCGGAGGCGGGCGGACGGCACGCCCCGCATCCCCACGCCGCAGCAGCGCACCCTCCTCCCGCTCGCCTTCTCGGTCTTCAAGTGGGCCGTCATCGTGGGCGCCTCGATCAGCATCATGGCCAACGTGGGGGTGAACGTGGCCCCCATCCTGGCCGGCGCCGGCATCATCGGCCTGGCGGTGGGCTTCGGGGCCCAGTCCCTCGTCAAGGACGTGATCACCGGCGTCTTCATGCTCCTCGAGAACAACATCGCCGTGGGGGACGTGGTGAAGGTGAAGGACATCGGCGGCTTCGTCGAGGGCTTCAACCTGCGCTCGGTGCGCCTGCGGGACTACGACGGCAACGTGCACGTCATCCCCAACGGCTCCATCGACGTGGTGACCAACTTCACCAAGGAGTTCAGCCAGGCCGTCTTCGAGATCGGGGTGGCCTACCGGGAGAACGTGGACGAGGTCATCGAGGTCATCCGGGAGGTCGCCGAGGGGATGCGCGCCGACCCCGAGTGGAGCTCCATGATCCTCGAGCCGGTAGAGATCGCCGGGCTCGACAAGTTCGCCGACTCGGCCGTCGTCATCAAGGGGCGCTTCAAGACCCGGCCCATCAAGCAGTGGTCCGTGCGGCGCGAGTTCTACCGCCGCATCAAGAACACCTTCGACGCCCGGGGCATCGAGATCCCCTTCCCCTACCGCACCCTCGCCTGGGCCCAGCCCAAGGGGGGCGAGGGAGGCTCGGGCGACGGCCAGAAAGCGGCCGGAGCGCCCTTCCCCGCCGCGACCGGAAAGGGCGAGCGCCCGCAGGAGGGCCGCAAGGAGGGGGCCTAGCCGCGCGACACAGCGCCCTCCCGACAGTCGACTGTCTTTCCCCCCTTTAAATGCTCTTTTTCCATTAATATCCGTTACTAACCGTTACTTCCCCCATTTGAAACTCTCTTCAAAACTCCTTTTTCATGCCCTTTTTCCCTCAATATCCCTTATTAACCGTGACAAAAGGGCCAGCGGCTTCCCGCTCTGCAGGGGCAGCCTTCCCCCCAAAAGGCGATGCCCGCCCTCGGGCAAGATACATCCATCCTCCCCTGAGCCATTTACCGCAATTTCGCGCAAATCGCGCCATTTTCCGTCACGGGATGAATTTCGGGGGCCGTGCCCTCAATTCGGCATGCTTCGCCCCCTACAGACCCCCGCCCCCCCGCAAACCGCCGAACCCCCTCGCCCCGGCCCCAAAAATCGGATAAAATATTCCCCTATTTAGGACCGGGGCCTCCGGCCCCCCGACGAGGAAAGGGAGGATCCCCATGGCAGAGCCCGAGATCGCGGCCCAGATCGACACGCAGGAAGAGCTCCGCGCCCACTACGGCGAGGTCAACTACCGCGCCCGCCTGAAGCAGCTTCCCAAGCTGGAGAAGCACAGCAAGCGCTTCATCTCCCTCTCCCCCTTCTTCGTCCTCTCGACCGCGAGCGGCAAGGGCACCGACGCCTCCCCCCGGGGCGACGCCCCCGGCTTCGTGAAGATCCTGGACGACCGAACCCTCGCCATCCCCGACCGCCCCGGCAACAACCGGGTGGATTCCTTCTCCAACATCCTCGAGAACCCCAGCGTCGGCCTCCTCTTCCTCGTCCCCGGCATCAACGAGACCCTGCGCGTGAACGGCAGGGCCCGCATCACCACCGACCCGGCCGTCCTCGCCGGGCACGCCTTCCAGGGCAAGCTCCCGCGCTCGGTCATGCTGGTCGAGGTGGAGGAGGTCTTCCTCCACTGCGCCAAGGCCCTCATGCGCTCGAAGCTCTGGGACCCCGCCCGCCACGTGGACCGCAAGGACTTCCCCTCCATGGGCGAGTGCCTGGCCGAGCAGATCGGCGGCGGCCTCGATCCCAGGAAGGTCGAGGAGGAGGTCTTCGAGGGCTACCGGAAAAATCTGTACTGAGAACCCAACAGCGCGAAAACGAGAGGCGCCCCGCAAGGGCGCCTCTTTTTTGTCCATTCCCGGTGCACGGGGGGATCGAACCGGTGGCTTGCACGATGCGCTTTAAAAGCGAGGACCAGATCGACCTGGAGGAGGGGTTGAAGGCGCTGGAGGCCATCAAGGCGGGGAAGGAAGTCCCCGTCCCCATCGAGGAGGCCCTCAAGCGCATCGGCTACAAGCCGCGCAAGAAGAAGGCCCGCGCCAAAAAGAAATAGAAACCGCCTTGCGCCACAGGTATTCCTCCGATTCGACCCCTCGCATCGTTCGGACGCCCTGAGGGAAATTCGCCTCGTCCCCGGCGGTTTTTCCGCCCATCCGAATTTCGGACTTGACGGGGGATATGGGTGTATCTACACTTAAATGATGCGCGCCGCCATCGATCTCGCCGAATGCAGGGCGTGCCACTGCCTCGCCGCGCGCCGGCGGGCCCGGGCGATCACCCGGCTGTACGAGGAGAAGCTGCGCCCGCACGGCCTGCGCGCGACGCAGTTCTCCATCCTCGCCGCCCTGGCGTTGAAAGGACGGGCGCCGATTGGGGAGCTCGCCCGGGTGCTCGGGCTCGAGCGCACCACCCTCACCCGGAGCGCGGCGCTGCTCGAGCGGAACGGCTGGATCGCCGCCGGCCCGTCCCGGGACGCGCGGGAGCGCCCCCTCCGCCTGACTCCGGCGGGGCGCCGGAAGCTCAAGGAGGCCTTCCCCGCCTGGAAGGAGGCGCAGGACCGCATCGGCCGGGAAGGCAAGCCGGGCACGGCGAAGAATCATGCGGCCCAATGACCGCCTGAGGCGCGAAACCTGAAGGGTGCGGATTTATGATGTAGAATGGCTTTTTCCGGAACATACGGCCCCAGCCTGACCCATATTGAGCTCTTCCGCCTCAACCCAATGCCGCCGAGATCATCGAAGAAGGAAGTCATCATGGCCAAGCCCATCCCCGACGGATTCCACGCCGTGACGCCGACCCTGACTCTCGACGACGCCGCCCAGGCGCTCGACTTCTACAAGCGCGCCCTGGGCGCCCAAGAGCTGATGCGGATGCCCGGCCCCGGCGGCCGCATCATGCACGCCATGATCAAGCTCGGCGACTCCATCGTCATGATGGGCGATGAGTCCCCCGACATGCCCGAGTGCCGCTCGCCGAAATCCGCCGGCGCCCGCACGGCCGGGCTCTACGTGTACGTGCCCGACGCGGATGCCGCCTTCAAGCGCGCGGCGGACGCCGGGGCGAAGGTCGTACAGCCGCCGGCCGACATGTTCTGGGGAGACCGCGCCGCCACCATCGAGGACCCCTCCGGGCACCAGTGGACGCTGGCCACCCACCGGGAGGACCTCACGCCCGAGGAGATCGGCCGGCGCCAGAAGGAGTTCTTCGCCTCGATGAGCCAGCAGAAGGCGTAGGGTTATGCGTGAGGCCAGGTATTCTAGGTGCCGCCTTCTGCCCCCCTCGTGAGAGGGCAAGCCCGGGAAGGAACGGGATATGAGCCAAGTGAGATTGCTGGTCGGCACCCGCAAGGGCGCCTTCGTCCTGACCTCGGACGGGAAGCGCGGGCGCTGGGACGTGGCCGGCCCCCACTTCGGGGGCTGGGAGATCTACCACATGAAGGGCTCCCCGGCCGACCCGGACCGACTGTACGCCTCCCAGACGAGCGCCTGGTTCGGCCAGATCATCCAGCGCTCGAGCGACGGCGGGAAGACCTGGGAGACGCCCGGCGGGGAGAAGATGCCCGACCCCTACGGCCCGCCCGCCGGGGTGAGCAATAAGTTCGTCTACGACACCTCCCCCGAGACCGGCAAGCCCCTCACCACGCACCAGTGGTACGACGGCACGCAGCACCCGTGGGAGTTCAAGCGGGTCTGGCACCTCGAGCCCTCCCTGACCGATCCGGACACGGTGTACGCCGGCGTGGAGGACGCTTCCCTCTTCCGCACGGCGGACGGCGGCCGCTCATGGCAGGAACTCCCCGGGCTGCGCGGCACGCAGGGGAACCTCTGGGCGCCGGGAGCGGGGGGCATGTGCTTGCACACCATCCTGCTCGATCCGGGCAACCCCAAGCGGATATTCATCGCCATCTCGGCCGCGGGCGCCTTCCGGTCGGACGACGCCGGCCGGACGTGGCGGCCGGTGAACCGCGGGTTGAAGTCTCAATACATCCCAAACCCCGAGGCGGAGGTGGGCCACTGCGTCCACCGCATCGCCATGCACCCCTCTCGCCCCGGCGTCCTCTTCATGCAGAAACACTGGGACGTGATGCGCAGCGACGACGCGGGCGATTCGTGGCGGGAGGTGAGCGGGGATCTGCCCACCGACTTCGGTTTCCCCATCGAGGTCCACGCCCACGAGCCCGAGACCGTCTACGTCGTCCCCATCAAGAGCGACTCCGAGCACTATCCCCCCGAGGGCAAGCTGCGCGTCTACCGCAGCCGCTCGGGCGGGAACGAATGGGAGCCCCTCGCGAAGGGCCTGCCTCAGCGCGACTGCTACGTGAACGTGCTGCGCGACGCGATGGCCGTGGACAGGCTCGACCCCTGCGGCGTCTACTTCGGAACGACCGGCGGGCAGGTCTACGCCTCGGCGGACGGCGGAGACAACTGGGCGCCCATCGTCCGGGACCTCCCGGCCGTGCTCTCGGTCGAAGCCCAGACGCTGCCGTGACCAATATGAAGATGGCGGGATGAATGAAGGAGGGAAAATCCATGCAGCAGTTCACTCCATGCCTGTGGTTCGATGACCAAGCCGAAGAAGCGGCGAACTTTCATGTATCGGTTTTCAAGAACTCCAAAATCGGGAGCGTTTCTTACTATGGCGACGCGGGCGCGAATGTCTCCGGAAGGCCGAAGGGGACCGTGATGACGGTGACGTTCCAGCTCGACGGGCAAGAATTCATGGCGCTGAACGGCGGCCCGGTGTTCAAGTTTTCGCCTGCCATATCCTTCATGGTGAACCGCGAGACGCAGCAGGAAGTAGACCGATTGTGGGAAAAACTCTCCGAGGGCGGAGAAAAAGAGCAATGCGGCTGGCTGAAGGACAAGTATGGGGTGTCCTGGCAGATCATTCCAACGGAGCTGGGCGAGATGATGCAGGACGGGGACCCGGAGAAGTCCGAAAGGGTCATGAAGGCGCTGCTTCAGATGAATAAGATTGACATCGAAAGCTTAAAGCAAGCGTGCGAACAACGATAATGGCCATGATCCGCGTCGTCCTCCCCGAGCACCTGCGCACCCTCGCGCGCGCCGCGGGCGAGGAGGTGGAGGTCGAGGCCGAGCGGGCCACGCTGGGCGCGCTCCTCGACGCCGTCGAGGCCCGCTACCCGGCCCTGCGCGGCACCATCCGCGACCACGCCACACTGAAGCGGCGTCCCTTCGTGCGCTTCTTCGCCTGCGGGGAGGACCTCTCCCACGAGCCCCCGGAGGCGCCCCTGCCCGATGCCGTGGTCTCCGGGGCCGAGCCCTTCCTCATCGTGGGGGCCCTCGCGGGGGGGTAGAAAGGCGGGGCAATCGCAAGGGAGCGCGGGGCCCCCCGGCGCCGGAGGAAGCCATACAAAACCAGGAAGGGCGCCCTTCGCGGGGGCGCCCTCTTTTTTCGTCCGATGTGAAATTGCACATATGGCAAACCGGCTCATCGGCAATCTGCCAATTCGGCAAAATGACAATCCCGCCAAAATACCAATAACTCGTACTCTAATAGATATATGGGATGCGAGCGTCTCAGGGAGGAATTATCCGGCCTATATGCCGGCGAAATGAAAGTGGATGGCATTTTTATTGCTATTTCCGGTTTTGCTGCCTTTGCTCCCTCCGCGTCTCCCGGATCCCAACGCACCCCTGGCAAGAAGGAGAGAAACATGATTCTTCGCGTTGACCCTCTGACTGTCATCGCGCTGCTCGGCGTCGCGGTGGCGCTTGTGGCGGTAAGCGCCCGCTAGGAAACCCCGGCCGCTCTCGCGGAAGCCGGGCGGCCCGCAAAAGGGAGGACGACCATGATACTGCGCGTTGATGCATTGCTCGTCATCGCCGTGCTCGGCATCGCGGTCGCCATCGTGGCACTGGCCACGCGCTAGTAAGGCCGCCCGCCTTCGGATTTGAGGGCCGGCCTCGCCTCGATGAAGAGGTGAGGGGGGGGTGCTTCGCGCCGAAAAGCCCTCGCCGCGGAGCGGCCCGCCCCCGGCGCTCTTGGGCCGCGCGGCGGGCACCGGATTCCCGCCGGATTCGCCTGGTGCCGGAGGCGGACTCGACCTCCCCTAATGGGCTTGCTCCCGGAATCTGGGCGGAGGCCGATCCTTGCAAATCTTCCAGCTCATGTAAGATTTGCAAGGATATTTGCGGATTTTTCGGTTTATCCTTGTATTTCTTCCATCAGATGGATAAAATACAAGGATGATAGACCGGCGGATCAGGGAAAAGGTCAAGCAAGCTCTGGCCTATCAGGCCGCCGTGGCCATCATCGGGCCGCGGCAAGTGGGGAAAACCACCCTCGCCCTCGAAATCGGGAGCGAGACGGGCGCGACCTATCTCGATCTCGAAGACCGGACGGATCGGGAAAAGCTGAGCGACCCGAAGCTGTTCCTCGAACGCTACGAGGACAGCCTCGTCATCCTGGACGAGATCCACCGCGTGCCGGAATTGTTCCAGGACCTAAGAGGCATCATCGACCGGGGGCGCCGCAAGGGAAAACGGACCGGGCGCTTCCTCGTGCTCGGCTCGGCCTCCATCGACCTGTTGCGGCAGTCCGGCGAAAGCCTGGCGGGCCGGATCGCCTACGTGGACATGGGGCCGCTCGATATTCTCGAAGTGCCCGCAGGCGCGGACGCCCTCAATACGCTCTGGGTGCGCGGCGGGTATCCCGACAGCTACCTCGCCCCGGACGACGAGCGGAGCCTTCAAATCCGCAAGGATTTCATCCGAACCTACCTCCAGCGGGACGTAGGGTTGTTCGCGCCGCGCCTTCCGGCGGAGACGCTGGAGCGGCTCTGGACGATGCTGGCGCACAGCCAGGGCAGTCTTCTCAATGCGTCACGCCTGGCGAGCGGCCTCGGCGTCAGCACCCAGACCGTGACGCGCTATATCGATCTTCTCGCGGACCTTTTGCTTGTGCGCCGCCTGCCGCCCTTCCGCGCCAATATCGGCAAGCGCCTGGTGAAGTCGCCCAAGACCTATGTGCGGGACAGCGGCCTGGTCCACGCCCTGCTCGGCATTGCGGATCACAACGCCCTGGCGGGCCACCCCGTGGTCGGCGCGAGTTGGGAGGGCTTCGTGATCGAGAATCTTCTGGCGGCGGCCCCGCCCCGGACCATGGCGAGCTTTTACCGCACCTCCGCGGGCGCGGAAATCGACCTCGTGCTCGAGCTTCCGGGCAAGCGCGGCCTCTGGGCCATCGAGATCAAGCGCGGACTCTCGGCGAGCCCCGGCAAGGGATTCCATAACGCCCGGGAGGACCTGAAGCCGAAGCGATCCTTCGTCGTCTACTCGGGCGAGGAACACCACCCGGCGGCCAAGGGCGTCGAGGCCATCGGCCTCCGCGAAATGGCGTCGCTGCTGGCGGAGGGGTGAGGGGCGGGAAAAACGGGAAGCGCCCGGAAAAGATGCCTCTTGTTTCGGACAAGCCCTCCATCGTCCAACATTGCAAAATACTTGGTGCCGGAGGGGGGAATCGAACCCCCATGGGCTTGCGCCCGGCGGATTTTGAGTCCGCTGCGTCTACCGTTCCGCCACTCCGGCGGGGCTAGGGCCGTCAACATGTACCGGAATTTCCCCCTCCCGGCAATCTAGCGGGCTCCCCCGGGCTTTGGTAGCCTCCCCTGTCGGCCAACCCCCCGGAGGAGTGCGCGCCATGCTCATCGACACGGACCGCCTGGACGACTACGAGCTCGTCGACCTCAGCCACCCCTGGGGCCACGGCGCCCCTCTCTGGCCCTACTTCCCGGACATCAGGATCGAGCGCTTCCACTACCACGCGAAGAGCCAGGTGCTCAGCCAGCAGATCACCACCTTCATGCACTGCACCACCCACACCGACGCCCCCGCCCACGTCATCGAGGGGAAGCCCTTCATGGACGAGGTCCCGCTGCGGAGCTTCTTCGGGAGCGCCGTGTGCGTGGACATCCCCAAGGAGGAGTGGGGGGTCATCACCGCCCAGGACCTGGAGGGCGCCCGCCCTGAGATCCGTCCCGGCGACATCGTCCTCATCCACACCGGCTGGCATCACCACTACGGGGACAACACCAAGTACTTCATCTACTCGCCGGGCCTCTACCGGGAGGCGGGGGAGTGGCTCGTCCGGCGCGGGGTGAAGGGGGTGGGGGTGGACCAGCAGGCCCTCGATCACCCCCTCGGCACGAAGATCGCCTGGGGGCCCCAGCCCATCTGCCCCTTCACGATCGACGAGTACCGGGCCCGCACCGGCCGCCACCCCGGGGAAGACTTCCCGGATTGGGAGCCCTGCCACCGGCTCCTGCTCGGAAACGGCATCGCGGGCTTCGAGAACGTGGGCGGAGACTTGGACCGGGTGGTGGGCAGGCGTTTCGCCCTCGCCGCCTTCCCCTGGCGGTGGCGAGGCGGGGACGGCTGCATCGTCCGGATGGTGGCTTTCCTGACGAAGGAAGAGGCTCGGTAGGGCTCAATCCTTCTTCTTGCCCGCGGGCTTGCTCTCTGGTTTGCTCTCCGGCTTGCTCTCGGCCTTCGCCTCGGTCTTGGGCTCGGGCTTGGCGTCGGCTTTCTTCTCGCTTGCGCCGTCGCCGCCTCCGCCCTCGGAGGCGCTCTCGGATTTCTTCTTGTCCTTGCCGTTCGAGCCGTAGCCGCCGGTGGCGTACCAGCCCGCGCCCTTGAGGTGGAAGGCGGAGCGCGAGACCTTGCGGCGGAGCCTCAGCGCCCCGCAGGCGGGGCACTTGCGGATGGGCTTATCGGTGGCCTTCTGGATCTTCTCGGTCCCTTCGCCGCAGGCCTGGCATTCGTACTCGTAGATCGGTGTCACGGTGCCGCTTCCTCCCGTCTTCCCCGGCTCCGCCGAAGGCGGCCGGCCGTGGAAAACGTCAAACGGATGTGAGCCACTTGAGCCGGCCCTCGTCCTCGCCGTTCACCACGGCGAAGAAGGCTGTCTGGAGACGCTGGGTGACGGGGCCGGGCCTGCCCTCGCCCACCTGGCGGCCGTCCACCTCGCGGATGGGGGTGACCTCGGCGGCGGTGCCGGTGAAGAAGGCCTCGTCGGCGGTGTAGACCTCGTCGCGCGTGATCGAGCCCACCTCGAAGGGCACGCCCTGCTCGCGGGCCAGGTCGATGACGGTGTCGCGCGTCACGCCCCGCAGGACGCCGTGCAGGGGCGGGGTCTTGAGCACCCCGTCGCGGACGATGAAGATGTTCTCGCCCGAGCCCTGGGCCACGAGGCCCTCCGGGTCGAGCATGATGGCCTCGTCGAAGCCCGCCTTGATGGCCTCCACCTTGGCCATCTGGCTGACGGCGTAGTTGCCGGTGGTCTTGGCCTTGGTCATGTAGCTGTTCGGGTGGTGGCTGGTGAAGGAGGATATCTTGCAGCGGATGCCTTTCTTGAGCCCCTCCTCCCCGAGGTAGGCCCCCCAGTGCCACACGGCCACGAGGCAGTTCACCGGGGCGCCCATCGGGTTCACCCCCATCGAGCCGTAGCCCAGCCAGACGAGGGGCCGGATGTAGCACGACTCGACCTTGTTCCGGCGGATGGTTTCGAGGACGGCCTCGGTGAACGCCTTGCGCTCGAAGGGGATGTCGAGCCCCGTGATGCGGGCCGAGTCGTAGAGCCGCCGCATATGCTCGTGGAGGCGGAACACGGCCGGGCCCCGGCGCGTCTTGTAGCAGCGGATGCCCTCGAACACCCCGAGCCCGTAGTGGAGGCTGTGGGTGAGGACGTGGATTTTGGCCTCGTCCCAGGGGACGAACTTCCCGTCGATCCAGATCTGCTCGGTCGCGCCTTTCAAGTCCGCCTCCTAGGAAAAAACCATCCCGCAAGCCGGCAAAACCGGCCAAGTATAGGGGGGGAGGCCCACGGGCGCAAGCGCCCACGTCACGCCCCGTAGACCTCTGGATTCAACAGCATGGCGGGATGTTCCGTCCATGAAAAAAGCCAGGGCCGTGAAGCTCTCTCCACTTCTCCATCACCCCCTGCCCCTCTCCTAAGGGGAGAGGGGGGTGGCAAGCTCCTCGCCGTCACGTGCAACCGGCCGCGGCGCCCTCTCCCTATGGGAGAGGGCCGGGGTGAGGGGACACCGTGATCTCCCCTCGCCCTATGCCTTATACACCTCTGGATTCAACAGCATGGAAGCGTCGGGCCGCTCCCCCCGCAGGGCGCGGAGCACGCCGTCGGCGGCCATCTCGTTGATGCGCTCGCGCGCCTGGTGGGTGGCCCCGGCCTGGTGGGGGGTGAAGACCACGTTGGGAAGGGAGAACAGCGGGGTGTCCTTCGAGGCCGGCTCCTCCTCGAAGACATCGAGCCCCGCCCCGGCGATCACCCCCTCCCGAAGCGCCCGGACGAGCGCCGCTTCGTCGATGACCGCCCCCCGGGCGCAGTTCACGAGGATGGCCCTCCGCTTCATCATCCGCAGGCGGGCCGCGCCGAACATGTGGCGGGTCTCGGGGGTGAGGCTGCAGTGGATGGAGACGATATCGGATTCTCGGGTGAGGGTGTCCAGGTCCGCCGGCTCGGCCCCGCCCGCCCGCACCCGCTCCGGCGAAAGGAAGGCGTCGTAGGCCAGGATGCGCCCCTCGAAGCCCCGGAGGAGCCGCGCGAGCTGCCGCCCGACGTTGCCGAAGCCCACGATGCCGAAGGTGGCGCCCGTCAGCTCCCAGCGGATGTTCACCTTGTCGCGCCAGTGGCCCCGGCGCAGGTTCTCCATCCCCTGGGGGATCTCCCGCACCGCGGCGAGAATCAGCCCCAGGGCCATCTCGGCGACCGAGACGGCGTTCGAGCCGGGGCAGTTCACCACCGGCACCCCGCGGCGGGTGGCGGCCGGGATGTCGATGTTCTCGACCCCTACGCCGATCTTGGCGATGATCCGCAGCTTGTCCGCCGTCTCGATGACGGGCGCCGTGATCTGCTCGCGCGAGGTCACGATGAGGGCGTCCCAGCCCTTGGCGTCGCGGAGGAGCTCCGCCTCGGACCACTTCCGGGCGCCGCCGTCGCGGATCTCGCCGTGCGGCGAGAGGAGCCGCCGCAGCGTCTCGCGGGGCTCCCGGAACTCCGGGATGAAGAAGACAGGCTTCGCGCTCAAGGCTCCTCCCGGGTCAGGTGCCCACCACCAGGTGCGCCTCGCGCCCCCGCAGGAAGGCGATGGTGGAGAGGAAGGTCAGGATGCCCGTCTTCGGGTTCTCCGAGGGCACGTTCTCGATCCGGATGAAGGAGCGCCCGAACTCCCCCGCCGCCTCGACCTCGTGAATGTTCCTGCCGATGGACGGGTCGCACACGATCCGGATGGTGGTGCGGCGCGGGCCGATGCCGGCCAGGCTCACCGCCGCCGAGACGTTCACGTTCTCGGGGAAGCCGCGGCAGGCCTCGACCGGGCTTCCCTCGAAGATCACCGTGGGCTCCCGCAGGGCGTCGAGGTCCAGGCCGCGCTCCACCACGTAGGGCGCCCCCTTGAGCCCCGCCGGGGGCTTGCGGGTGGTCATGGTGACGGAGTCCAGGCGCCCCGCGGCGGCGCCCTTGAGCCCGTCCAGGCCGATGATGGCGCCCGAGGGGACGTAGATGCGAGATCCGCTCGCCCGGGCCAGCTCGAGCAGGTCCTCGCGCTCCAGCAGGGCCCCCGCCGAGAGCACGAGCACGTCCCGCCCCCGGGGCAGGGCCGCCCGGCAGATGGCCTCGACCGTCGGGCCGCCCGAGGCTTCGGCCACCACCTCGGAGGCCTCCACCACGCCCGCGAGATCGGTCAGGTGCGGGCGCGCCTTGAGCCCGGCCAGGAAGGCCTCGGCTTTGGCGGGGGTGCGGGTGGTCACCGCGGCGACGGAGGCCGGCACCCTGCCCTCGTCGGCGGCCCGCACCATGGCCCGCCCGATCACCCCCAGCCCGACCACCCCCAGCCTCATGCCCCGCCCCCCAGGCCCGTTCCCGGCGCCCGATCCGCCCCCCAGGCCGGAGTCAAGCCGCCCGGCCGGACTTTCGCGCCGTTTGGCATCCGGCCCGCATCCCTGCTAGAGTACCGCGATACGGAAGTTCCCCGCTCGGGCCGGAGAGGCACCGCCATGGGATTCGAATCCGTTCTCGGACAGGTTTCCCTCTTTGCCCATCTGCCGAACGAGAGCCTGGAGGTGCTCGGCAAGCAGCTCCAGCACCGGCGCTTCGACCGGGAGCAGATCATCTTCCACAAGAACGACCCCGGCTCGACGCTGTACATCATCATCTCGGGGAAGGTGAAGATCCTGCTCCCCTCGGCCGAGGGCGAGAACGTCATCGTGGCCCTCCTCTCGACCGGCGAGTTCTTCGGCGAGCTCTCGCTCTTCGACGGCGCCCCCCGCTCGGCCACGGCCGTCGCGGCGGAGTCGACCGAGATCCTCACCCTCGACAAGGACGACTTCAACCGCTACATCCTGGAGAATCCGCGGGCGGCCATCGTCATCCTCTCCGAGCTGAGCCTGCGCCTCCGGCGCACGGACGAGCTGCTGAGCGACGCCGCCTTCTGCAATCTCGCCACCCGCCTCGCCAAGCGCCTGACCGACCTCGCCAGCCGCTACGGGCAGCCCGGGCCCCAGGGGGCCGTCCGCATCAACCTCAGGCTCAAGCAGCAGGACCTGGCCGACATGTCCGGCGCCACCCGCGAGAGCGTCAACAAGGTGCTCAAGGCGTTCAAGGAGCAGCGCCTCATCCACTGGAGCAAGGGCATCATCACCCTGATGGAGCCCGGCACCATGCGCCACAAGGCGCGCTGACCGCTGGAGGACGACGAGGCGTCCGGTCCGGACTCGCCTCTCCCCTAGACCACCCGTACCCCCAGGCTCAGCCGCCAGTGGTCGGCCAGCACCACCGCCATCATCGCCTCCCCGATGGGCACCGCGCGCGGCGCGACGCAGGGGTCGTGCCTCCCCTCCACCTTCACCGTCCGGCGCTCCCCCTTGATCGAAACCGTCTCCTGCTCCAGCAGGATGGAAGAGGTGGGCTTCACCGCGAAGCGCACCACGATGGGCGCCCCCGAGGAGATGCCGCCCAGGATGCCCCCGGCGTGGTTCGTCCGGGGCGTCACCTTCCCCTCCACGAAGTCGAAGGGATCGTTGTGCTCGGAGCCCCGCATGGAGGCCGCCCGGAAGCCCGCCCCGATCTCCACCCCCTTGGCCGCGTGGATGCCCATCATGGCCGAGGCGAGGTCCGAGTCGAGCCGCGCGTAATACGGCTCGCCCCAGCCCGCGGGGACGCCCGTGGCCACCACCGTGACCACCCCGCCGACCGAGTCCCCCGCCTTCCGGGCGGCGAGGATGGCCTCCTCCATCCGCTCGGCCGTCCCGGGGTCGGGGCAGCGCACGGGGTTGCTCTCGATGACGGCGGGATCGAAGGACTCCCCCTCCCAGGCCACATCCCCCACCCGGCTCACGAAGCCCACGATGGAGATGCCCTGCCGGGCGAGGAGCTTCTTGGCGATGGCGCCCGCCGCCACCCGGCCCGCCGACTCCCTGGCGCTGGAGCGCCCGCCCCCCCGGTGGTCCCTCCGGCCCCAGCGGGCCATGTAGGTGAAGTCCGCGTGGCCGGGCCGGTAGAGCTCCCGCAGGGGCTCGTACTTGGAGGAGTCGGCGTCCTTGTTGCGGATGAGGATGGAGATGGGCGTCCCGGCCGTGTGGCCCTCGAAGACGCCCGAGAGTATCTCGCCCCGGTCCTCCTCCTGGCGCTGGGTGGTGACCCGGCTCTGGCCCGGCCGGCGCCGGTCGAGCTCCCGCTGGATGTCCGCCTCCTCCAGGGGCAGCCCGGCCGGGCAGCCGTCCACCACGACGCCCACGGCGGGGCCGTGCGACTCCCCCCAGGTGGTGAAGCGGAACACCCGCCCGAACGTGTTGGACACGATGGCCTCTCTTCCCGTCAGCGCCGCTGGTCGAGCCAGCTCCGCACCCCGCGCTCGGCCTCGGCGGCGGCCTCCGCGGGGTCCCGCCCGTCGGGGTTCTCGACCACCACCCCGGCCAGGCGCTCGTAGCGCGGGAGCCTCGCCGCGAGGACGCCCCGCAGGGCGCCCTCCTTGTCCGCCTCCGCGTCCAGGTAGGCGGGCCAGCCGTCTTCCCGCACCCGCCGCACCAAGTCCTCCTCCGGCACCCGAAGATACACCACGCAGTGGCCCTCGAGCGAAGCCTGCGCGGCCGGGTCGAGCGGCGCCCCCCCGCCCAGGGCGAGCACCATCTCCCCCTCCGCCAGGGCCCCGGCCAGGAGGGTCCGCTCCAGCGCCCGGAAGGCCTCCCCGCCCAGGCGCCGGAAGGCCTCCCGGAAGCCTGCCTTCTCGCCCAGGCGCGCCTCGGCGGCCGCCTCGACCCGGCGGTCCAGGTCGTCGAAGGGGAGCCCCAGGCGCGAGGCCAGCAGCGGCCCCACCGTCGTCTTCCCCGCCCCCTTGAACCCGATCAGCACCACGCTCAACCGGCCGCCCCCTTCCGCAGCCCCGGGAACCCGGCGAGGTAGGCCTCGACCGCCCGGGCACCCTCCTCCGCCGCCCGCTCCACGCCCTCCGCGGGCCGGAGCCAGCGGATACCCTCGACCCGCCGGAACCAGGTGCGCTGGCGCTTGGCGTAGCCGCGGTGGAGGCGGCAGATGAGCTCCACCGTCTCCTCGAGACCCGCCTCCCCGCGTCCGAAGGCCAGCGCCTCGGCGTAGCCCAGCCCCTCGAAGGCGGGCGCCCCCGCGAGCCCTTGCCGCGCGAGCGTCTCGGCCTCCTCGACCATCCCCCCCGCGAGCATGGCGCGGACCCGCCCCTCGATGCGCCGGGCGTGAAGTTCGGGCGGCCAGTCTACTCCGAGCCACAAGGGGCGCTCAAAGCCCTTCGCGGGGGCTTCGGCGCGCAGGGAGGAGATGGGGCGGCCGGTGGCCTCGTACACCTCCAGGGCGCGGACGATGCGCTTGCGATCGTTGGGATGGATCCGGGCCGCCGCCCGGGGGTCGCACCCGGCCAAGCGCCGGTGGAGGGCGGCGGGGCCCTCCCGGTCCGCCTCCGCCTCGAGCCGCTCGCGGAGGGCGGGCTGGGCGCCGGGGCCCTCGAAGAGGCCCTCCGCCAGGGCGCGCAGGTAGAGGCCGCTCCCTCCCACGGCGAGGGGCACCGCGCCCCGGGCGTAGACGCCCTCGGCGCAGGCCCTGGCCTCTCGGGCGTAGCGGGCGGCGTCAAAGGTTTCGGCCGGATCGGCCACGTCGATCATGTGGTGGGGGAGCGTCCGCCGCTCGGCCTCGGTGGGCTTGGCGGTGCCGGCGGAGAGGCCACGGTAGATCTGTCGGGCGTCGGCGCCGATGACTTCCAGGGGGATCGAGAGCCGCGCCGCAATGGCGATGGCCAGGGCGGTCTTGCCTGAGGCCGTGGAGCCGGCCAGGACGGCGAGGGGCCTGGGGTCGGGGCCTTCGAAGGGGTATCGCGGCGGCGCGCCAGCGGCGGATTCCATCAGCGGCGTTCACCCCCCGAGGTTGTGGCCATCTCCCTCTCCCTCCGGGAGAGGGCCGGGGTGAGGGAGACTTTGCAGGACGAGCCTTAAGCCCACCTTGGGCAGGGCAGCCGCGGGGCTGCCCCTACACCCTCACCCCCTTCCCCTCTCCCAGGGGGGGAGGGGAGCCGTTGGCATTTGCCCGGTTGCACAGGCCCGCAAGGAAGTTCCTCGGGCCCTGCTCCGCGCCCTTACCCCGCATCGGCGAGGGCCGCCTCGAAGGCGCGGAGGTCCGCTTCGCTGAAGAGGACGAACTCGATGCGGCGGAGGGTGCCTTCTTCCCGGGCGAGGTGCCCGGCGGCGGCGCGGAGCATGCGCCCGGCCGCCCGGGCGGCGGGGAGCCCTCCCACGCCGGTGCCGATGGCGGGAAAGGCGATGCTGGTGAGCTTGAGCTCCTCGGCCCGGCGGAGGCTGGCCCGGGTGCAAGCCTCGACGAGGTCCTCCGAGGTCCGCAGGTCCTGTCCCATGCCAGCCGCGTGGATGACGTAGCGGGCCTTGAGCGCCCCCGCCCCGGTGGCGACCGCCTCACCCACGGGGATGGGCCCCTTGGCCACGGCCTCCTCCTCGATGGAGGCGCCGCCCTTGCGCTTGATGGCGCCCGCGACCCCCGCCCCCATCCAGAGGTGGTTGTTGGCGGCGTTCACGACGGCGTCGGCCGCGCTCTCGGTGATGTCGCCTTGGGAGAGGGAGATGAGGCCCCTGCCGATGCGCTTTTCTCGCATGGGAGGAATCCCGCCGGCCGGCGGGGGCGGAAGGCTCCCCCGGCGGTACGGGCTAGAAGGGCTTTTCCTCGGTGCCGCCGGCCCGGGGGACGGACGCGGAGGCCCGGACGCCGTCCGAGGAGACGGCGGAACCGTTCTCCTCCGGCTTGCCGTCCACCAGCTCGCGGAGCTCTTTGCCCGCCTTGAAGAAGGGGACTTTCTTGGGCGGGATGGCCACCTTGTCGCCCGTCCGGGGGTTCCGCCCGTCGCGGCTCTCGCGGGAGCGCACCCGGAAGCTGCCGAAGCCCCTCAGCTCCACCTTGTCGGAGCCGGCGAGCGACTGGATGATGCTCCCGAAGACGATGTTGACCACGCGCTCGGTGTCTTTCTTCGTGAGGTTGATCTTCGCGGCGATCCGCTCCACCAGCTCCGCCTTGGTCATGGGAAACGGCAACCTCCATGGCGAGTGCGACGGTCGCGGGGCCCGCCCTCTGCCTTCCGGGCGGCGGGAAATCGGTTGCCGTGCGGCTCCCTCGCGGCGACGGTCACGAAAGTCTCCACATATACTCTAGCACGGCGGGCGTCCCTCCGAAAAAGCGCCCGCCCTCCGTCCCGAACCATCCGGACCACGGCCCGGCCCAGTTCTGCAGGAGGCTCCAGAGGCCCGCCTCCGGCTTCAGCTCGATGAGCCGGGGCTCGCCCTTGATGCCGCCGAGCCGGGCCGCCTCCAGGATCGCCTCGCGCTCGGTGCCCAGCGCATCGACGAGGCCTATCTCCTTCGCGCGCTCGCCGCTGTAGATGCTCCCGTCGGCGATCTCGCGCACCCTCTCCTGCGGCATCTTGCGGCCTTCCGCCACCGCGCGGACGAACTGGGCGTACGTGTCGTCCACCAGCCGCTGGAGGATCTCCCTGTCCTTGTCCGTCATCGGGCGGAAGGGCGAGGCCACATCCTTGTTCGGCCCGCTCTTGATCACGTTCATGCGAAGCCCGAGCGTCCCCATGGCCTTCTGGACGTCGGGCAGGACCATCACGACCCCGATGCTCCCGGTGATGGTGCCGGGATTGGCGTAGATCTTGTCGGCCGCCGCCGCCACGTAGTAGCCGCCCGAGGCGGCCACGCTCCCCATGGAGGCGACCACCTTGACGCCCGCCTTCCGCAGCCGGAGCACCTCCTGGTAGATCTCCTGCGTGGGCGACACCGCGCCGCCCGGGCTGTCGATCCGGAGGAGGACGGCCTTGACGCCGGGCCGCCTCCCGAGGCGCTCCAGCGAGCGGACGGCCGCCCGGGCGTCGAAGATACCCCCCTGGATCCGAAGGATGGCCACCGCCTCCGGCTGCCCGGCCCCGTCCGCGTCCGGATCGCCCAGCAGCGACTCCACCAGAAGCCGGGAGAAGGCCCAGACCCCCCCCGCCACCACAAGGAACGCGATCAGCGAGAGCAGGACCCCGCGGGGCAAGGATCGGCGCATGGCATCACCTTCCGGCGCGGGCGTCGGCCCTTACCTCCCGCCGCCCTCTTCTTCCTCGGCGGCGCTCGGATCCTCCGGAGCCGGGACATCGGACGGCGCCGGCTCGGGCGCGCGGCTGACGATCGGGTCGTCGCCCGTGGCCTCGACGTAAGCGCGGATGCTCAGGCCGAGCCGCCGCTGGTCGGGCTCGATCTTGATGACGCGCATCTTGAAGGTGTCGCCCACGTGGACGACCTCCTCCGGCTTGCTCACCTTGTGGGTGCTCAGCTCGGAGATGTGGACGAGGCCCTCGAGATCGTCCTCGGGCGCCGCGAAGACGCCGAAGTTGGTGATCTTCGTGATCTTGGCCTCGACGTCGTCGCCCACCTCGTAGCGCTTCTCGATCTCGGTCCAGGGGTCCTGGGCGAGCTGCTTCATGCCGAGGGAGAGGCGCTCCTTATCGACGTCCACGCTGAGCACCACGGCCTCGACCTCCTGGCCCTTCCGCAGGATCTCGGAGGGGTGCTTGAAGCGCTGGCTCCAGGAGATGTCGGAGATGTGGATGAGCCCGTCGATGCCTTCGTCCAGGGCGACGAAGGCGCCGAACTCGGTGAGGTTGCGCACCTTGCCCTGCACCCGGGTGCCCACGGGGTACTTCTCCTCCACCGTGGTCCAGGGATTGGCCTCGATCTGCTTCATGCCGAGCGAGATGCGCCGCGCCTCCTTGTCGAGGTTCAGCACCACGGCCTCGACGATATCGCCGACCTGAACGATCTTGGAAGGATGCCGCACCCGCCGCGTCCAGGACATCTCGGAGACGTGGACCAGCCCCTCCACCCCCTGCTCGAGCTCGATGAAGGCGCCGTAGTCGGTGATGGAGACGACCCGGCCCTTCACCCGGCCGGTCGGGGGATACTTGATCTCGACATCCTCCCACGGGTCGGGAGTGATCTGCTTGTGGCCCAGGGAGACGCGCTCGCGCTCGCGGTCGTATTTGAGGACCACCACCTTGACCGTGTCGCCGATGGAGAGGAGCTCGCTCGGGTGGCTCACCCGCCCCCACGACATGTCGGTGATGTGGAGCAGGCCGTCGATGCCGCCCAGGTCGATGAAAGCGCCGTAGTCGGTGATGTTCTTGACGACGCCCACGATCTGCTGGCCCTCGTGGAGCTTGGAGAGGGTTTCGCGCTTGAGTTCGGCGCGCTCGTCCTCGAGGAGGACGCGGCGGGAGAGCACGATGTTCCCCCGCTTGCGGTTGAGCTTGATGATCTTGAGGTCGAAGCGCTTGCCGATGAACTGGTCGAGGTTACGGACGGGCCGCAGATCCACCTGGGAGCCGGGCAGGAAGGCCTTGAGCCCGATGTCCACCGTGAGGCCGCCCTTGATGCGGGCCACCACCTCGCCCGAGACCGTCTGGCCGTTGTCGTAGGCCTTGCTGATCTCGTCCCAGACCTTGATTCGGTTAGCCTTTTCCTTAGAGAGGGCGATGAGGCCGTCCTCGTCCTCGCGCTCCTCGACGTAGACCTCGACCTCGTCCCCCGGCTGGAGCTTGCGGCCCCCGTCCGGGAACTCGTTCCGGGGCACCAGGCCCTCGGACTTGTAACCGACGTCCACGAGGATGTAGTCGCCCTCGAAGCCGACGACGCGGCCCTTGACGATCTCCCCGTCCTTGACCTGCAGGGTCGAGGCGTAGAGTTCTTCCATCTGTTCGGGCGAGAGGGAATCCGGGTCGGTTCCCTCGGCGATATCGATGTTGCGCGAAAGGGAGGGGGTGGGTGATTCGGTCATCTGCGAGGCCAGCCTCAAGAAGTGAAAAGGGGGGAAACAGCCGCCCCTCGAATGGCGCCCCAAGCGCCCGTCGAGCCGACGGCGACCAGTGACAGCGGTACGTCCATCTTATTTCAGGGTTGGGGGGGCGTCAACACAACTCAAGTCGCCTCAATCACTTCCCCGTACACCTGGCGGATTTTGTCTAGCATGAAGGCCAGCACTTGGTCAATGGACCGGCGGGAGGTGTCGATGCAAACCGCGTCCCCCGCGGGCAAGAGGGGCGCCTCCGCCCGCTCCCGGTCGCGCCGGTCCCGGGCCCGGATGTCCTCGGCCAGCCGTTTTTGGTCGAAGGAGATTCCCTTTTCCTCGAGCTCCCGGAAGCGCCGTTCGATCCGGACCTCAATGTCCGCATCCAAGAAAAACTTCAGCCGGGCCTCGGGAAACACCACCGTCCCGATGTCCCGGCCGTCCATCACCGCCCCCCGGCGGCCCTTGTAGGCCCGCTGGAAGCCCAGGAGGGCCTGCCGGACCTCCGGAATGGCCGACACCCGGGAGGCGGCGTCGCTCACCCGCTCCTCCCGCAGGGCCTGGGTCGCGTCCCGCCCTTCCAGGAAGTTCCGCCAGCCGTCCGGGGTGCGGCGGCACTCGAAGCGCATCTCCCGGGCGCACCGGGCCGCCGCCTCGGGGTCGTCGGGGTCCCCGCCCCGCTCCAGGACGAGGAGTCCCACCGCCCGGTAGAGCGCCCCCGTCTCCAGGTAATCCCACCCGAGGCGCTCGGCGACCCCCTTGGCGGCGGTGCTCTTGCCCGAGCCGGCCGGGCCGTCCACCGGGATGACGATGCCCGCGCTCATGCCCAGCCCTTGTCCCTGAGCCAGCCGTCCCGGCCCGCCTTGGCCCGCCGGAAGACCTCGTCCAGGGTCCGGCCGTCCCCGGCCTCCACCGCACGCCGCAAGACGGCCAGGTGCGCCTCGAACGCTCCCAGCGAGGCCAGGAGGGCCTCCCGGTTGTCCAGGCAGATTTCGCGCCACATCTCGGGGCTGCTCGAGGCGATCCGGGTGAAGTCGCGGAAGCCCCCGGCCGCGTAGGGGAGACCCTCCCCCTTCAGCGCGGCATCCACCAAAGCATATGCAACAAGGTGGGGTAAATGGCTGATATCGGCCAGGATCCGATCATGCGTCCCGGGGTCCATCAGGTCCACCCGGGCCCCCACCTCCTCCCAGAGCGCCTTGAGCGCCTCGATCGCCCTTGGGTCCGTCCTCGGGGTGGGGGTGAGGATGACCCGCCGGCCCTCGAAAAGCTCCGGGAAGCTCGCTTCCACCCCGGATTTCTCGGTGCCGGCGATAGGATGGCCCCCGACGAAGCGTACTCCCCCTATGTCCATCCCCTCCACCGCCCGGACGAAGGGCCCCTTCACGCTCCCCACATCCGTCAGGACGGCCCCCGGGCGCATGGCCGGGAGGATGGCCCGGGCCACCTCGATGGCGGCCTGGACCGGGGTGCCGATCACCACTAGGTCCGAGTCCCCCACCGCCTCCCGGTGGTCCGCCGAGACCCGGTCCACCACCCTCAGGGCGAGGGCGCGCTCCAGATTCGCGGCACCCCTCCCGGCACCCACGAAGCGGCGGATGAGCCCTCGCCCGCGCGCCGCCCGGGCCAAGGAGCCCCCGATGAGCCCCACCCCGATGATGGTCGCCTGCTCGAAGAGAAATGGCATGAAGCCCCCGAAAACAAAAAATCGGATGAGGTTAACCCGTTCAACCCGTTGTTAGATTGTCGGTTCCACAGCTTATTTTGCCATGATTTCGGCGAGGGATTCCACCACCCGGCGGTTCTCCTCGGGCGTGCCAATGGAAATCCGCAGGTGCCTCGGAAAGCCGTACCCGGCCACCGGGCGGACGATGACTCCGTCCCGCAAGAGGGCCTCGTAGACCTCCTTGGCGTCCCCCACCTCGGCCATGATGAAGTTCCCCTGGGTGGGGACGAAGGGCAGCCCCAGCGCCGCGAGCTCCCGGACGAAGAACTCCCGCCCCTCGGCGTTCACCCGGACCCCCCGCTCGACGTGGGCGTGGTCCTCCAGGGCGGCCTCGGCCGCCACCAGGGCCAGGGAGTTCACGTTGAAGGGCTCCCGCACCCGCTCCATGGCCGCCGCCACCTCGGGATGGGCCACCCCGTAGCCCACCCGCAGCCCCGCCAGGCCGTACACCTTGGAGAAGGTCCGCATGGCCACCAGGTTGGGGTGCTCCCGGAGCATCTTCACCGCGTCCGGGTAGTCTTCCCGGTGGGCGAAGTGGCAGTAGGCCTCGTCCACCACCACGAGGGTGCGCTCCGGCACCCGCTCCAGCAGGCCGCGCAGAGCCTTCTCTCCCACCGCCGTCCCCGTCGGATTGTTCGGGTTGGCGATGAAGACCGCCTTCGTCCGCTCGTCCACCTTGGCCGTCATGGCGTCCAGGTCGTGGGTGAAGTCCCGCATGGGGGTGGTGCGCATCTCGCAGGAGCTGAGCTGGGCGACGATGAGGTACACGATGAAGGCCCCCTCCGAGAACACCACCGGGTCGCCCGGGTCGAGGAAGGCGTGGGCCAGGAGCTCCAGCACCTCGTTCGTCCCGTTCCCCAGCACGAAGTTCTCGGGCGCGAGCCCGTGGTGGCGGGCCAGGGCGCGCTTGAGGTAGTAGCCCCCGCCGTCCGGGTAGCGGTTGAGGTCCCCCAGCGCCTTCCGGACCGCCTCCAGCGCCTTGGGCGAGGGCCCGAGCGGGTTCTCGTTCGAGGCGAGCTTGATGGAGCCGCTGATCCCCAGCTCCCGCTCCACCTCCTCGATGGGCTTCCCCGGCTGGTAGACCGTGATGCCCGCCACCGGCTGCGCCGTCTGGAATTTCATCGCTACCTCCCACATGCGCTGCAGCCGCCGCCGGGGCGCCTTTTCCCTCTCCCCCTGGGAGAGGGGGGAGCATTCAAGCGCCTGCCGCTTGAACGCTCCGGGTGAGGGCACCCCAAAAATCTTCGATTTTTGGGGACCCCGGGTGAGGGAGGCTCGCGGCGCCGCCCCCGTGCTTGCTCCTCCCCTTTCCGCCGGGCCTTCGCCCGCCGCAGCGAAGCTTCCCGGAGGTGGGAGGTCTTCGGCCCGCGCAGGCGGGAGGGGGTTAGGGGGAAGTCCACCAGCGGCCTTTCCCCCACCCCACCCTCCCCCGGAGGGGGAGGGAAAGACAAAAGCGGCGGGAGCCGGTCCCACATTCGCGGTTCCGCGCCTACTCCTCCGCCGGATAGGACCCCAGCACCCGCAGGTACTCCACCTCCCCCCGCAGGCACTCCAGGCAGCCCGCCAGGGGGGGCTCCCCGGCGTGCCCCTCCACGTCCATGAAGAACACGTAGTCCCAGGCCTTCCGCCGGGAGGGCCGGGACTCGATCTTGGTCATGTTCACCCCAGCCCCGGCGATGGGCCCCATGGCCCGGTAGAGCGAGCCCGGCTCGTTCTTCACGACGAAGAGGAGGCTCGTGCGCGCGCGGCCTTTCTTGGGGACGGGCTCCTTGGCCAGGACGAAGAAGCGCGTCACGTTGATGCTCTCGGTGTCGAGCTTCTCGGCCAGCACCTTCAGCCCGTAGTGCCCCGCCGCCATCCGGCTCCCCAGGGCGGCCAGGGAGGGGTCCAGGGAGGCCTCCCGCGCGGCCCGGGAGGTGCTCGCCACCTCCTCCACCGCCACCCCCGGCAGGTGCTTCTGGAGCCACCGCCGGCACTGGGCCACGGCGTGGGGGTGGCTCAGCACCCGCCGGATGTCCCGCATCCCCTCCGCCTTGGTCAGGAGGTGGATGTCGATGGGCAGCCGCACCTCCCCCGCGATGACCAGGGGGGAGTCCACGAGCCGGTCCAGGGTGACATTGACCGTGCCCTCCAGGGCGTTCTCGACCGGCACCACCCCCCGGTCCGCCCGGCCCACCTCCACCTCGTCGAAGATGGCCGCAATGGAGTCCGCCGGCAGGTACTCCGCCTCTTTGCCGAAGTGGCGCAGGGCCGCTTCGTGGGTGAAGGTGGCCTCCGGCCCCAGGTAGCTCACCCGGATGGGCTTGGTCCCGGCCTTCGGCATCGAATCCCCTCCGTTGGAACCCGCGAAACGCGGCATCCTACCCCAGAGGGGGGCGGGGATGAAGGGCGGGAGGGATGGGCGGATTCGAGTGTCCGCCCCCGATTGCACGTGTAGGGGCGGTTCGCGAACCGCCCCTACGGGATCAGGTCCGACGCCCACGCCTGTGGCAGAAGGCCCCTGTGCCTGCCTCCTCGAGAGGGGCCCCCCGCCTACAGATGCCGCCCGAACCAGTCCACCGCCTCCCGCATCCCAATCTCGTGGAGGGCGGGGTTGCAGAACTTGTAGGACTCGTAGTGCTCCGCCCCGGGCAGCTTGATCAGCTTCTTGGGCTCCCCGCAGGCGGCGTAGCAGGAGAGCTGCTCCTGGACGGGCACGAGGTGGTCATGCTCGGCGTAGATGAAGAGCACGGGCCTGGGCGCGATGCGCCCCGCCACCCACTCGGGCTTGTAGCGCCAGCAGGCCTCGGCGCTTTCCAGATCATAGTCCTTCACGTAGTGCGGGTGCCGCTGGTGATGGCCCTTGAGCACCATCTCGGTGTGAGGGTCGCAGAGCATCATCTCGGGGAGGGGCACGGTGGCGGCCTCGCCCGTCGTTACGCGCCGCCGGGCCGCCGCCATGACCTTCTCCCGGAAGGCCGTCCATTCGTAGGGGCGGCGCACCGAGCGCATCCAGCGCTCCCCATCGAACACCCCCACCGAGGTGACCACCACCCTCACCCGCTCGTCGAAGGCGGCCACCCAGACGGCGTTCGCCCCGCCGAAGCTGGTCCCGAAGATGCCGATGCGGCCTGGGTCCACCCCCTCCACCGTCTCCAGGTAGGTGATGGCGTCATAGGTGTCCTGGGCCTGCTCGAGGGGGCGGTGGCGGCCCCGCTGGCCCTCGCTCTTGCCGAAGCCGCGGTGGTCAGGCGCGAGGACGAAGTAGCCCTCCTCCCACAGCCTCCGCGGGACGTCCATCCCGTAGACCTCCTTCATCCCGCTGTAGCCGTGGAGGCAGAGGATGGCGGGCCGGGGCGGATCGCCCTTCTTCCAGTCCTTGGGGGTGTACATGTGCGCCGCGATTTTCAGGCCATCACTGTAGTACATGATCTCCTGGTACATGACCTCCTCCCTTGCCCGCACCCTTCATCCCCCACCCACGAATCTAACCCGCGCGGGCCGGAAGCCCCCGCAGCTCGGCCAAGAGCCCCTCGGGCGAGGGAGCGCGCATGAGGGCCTCCCCGACGAGGACGGCGTCCACCCGGGCCCCGGCCAGGGGGGCCACGTCTTTCCAGCCGAGGATGCCGCTCTCGGAAACCAGGACGAGCTGCCCCCGCCGGGGGGCGGGGAGGCGGCTGAAGACGCGCAGGGTGTGGCCCGCGTCCACCTCGAAGGTCTTGAGGTTGCGGTTGTTCACCCCGAGGAGGCGCGCCCCGGCCGCGAGCGCCCGGTCCATCTCCTCCCCGGCGTAGACCTCGACCAGGGCGTCCATCCCCAGATCCTCGGCCTGGAGCCGCAGGTCCTCCATCTCGTGGGTTTCGAGGATGGCCGCGATGAGGAGGATGGCGTCCGCCCCGCCCGCCCGGGCCTCCACCACCTGGTAGGGGTCGAAGATGAAATCCTTGCGCAACACGGGGAGCCGGACCGCCGCCCGCACCGCCCGCAGGTGGTCCATGCTCCCGAGGAAGCGCCGCCGCTCGGTCAGCACCGAGATGGCCGCCGCACCCCCCGCCTCGTAGCGGCGGGCGATGGCCCCCGGGTCGAAGGCCCAGGCGATCACCCCCTGGGAGGGAGAAGCCTGCTTCACCTCGGCGATGACCCTCACCCGGCCTCCGTCCGGGTCCAGGCCCGAGGGCGGCATCCGCAGCGCGTTCAGGAGCCCCTGGGCCGGGGGGGCGTCCTTGGCCCGGGCGGAGAGCTCCCGCTCGGGCAGGGCGGCCTGGTCGGCCGCCAGGTCCTCGCGGACGCCCGCCACCAGCTCGTCCAGGACGGTGAGGGACTGAAGGGTCATGCGTTCGAGAGCTCGACGAGGCGGTCGAGCGCCCGCAGGGCGGCGCCGGAGTCGATGGCCTTCCCGGCCAGCTCGGCGCCCTCCCTGAGGCCCTGGGCCTTTCCCCCGGCCATGAGCGCCGCGGCGGCGTTCAGGAGCACCACGTCACGCCGGGGGCCCTTCTCGCCCGAGAGGATGCTCCGGGAAATCTCGGCGTTCTGCGCGGGATCGCCCCCGGCGAGCTCCTTCGCGGGAACGCTCTTGAGACCCGCCGCCTCGGGCTTCACATCGTAGGTCTTGACCCGGTGGCCGTCCCACTCGGAGACCCGGGTGGGGCCGGTCAGGGTGAGCTCGTCCATCCCGTCGTGGCCGTGGACGACGAGGGCGCGCTTCGCGCCGAGCTTCCCGAGCACCTCCGCCACGAGCTCGGTGAGGGAGGCGTCGTACACCCCCACGAGCTGGCACTGCGCCCCCGCCGGGTTGGTGAGGGGACCCATGACGTTGAAGATGCTCCGCATGGCGAGCTCCCGCCGGGGGCCGATGGCGTGCTTCATCGCCCCGTGGAGCATCGGGGCGAAGAGGAAGCCGTAGCCGGCCTCGTCCAGGCAGAGGCCCACCCGCTCGGGCGCCGCCTCGATGTTCACCCCCAGGGCCTTGAGCACGTCGGCGCTCCCGCACTTGCTCGACACCGAGCGGTTCCCGTGCTTGGCGACGGGCAGGCCCGCCCCCGCCACCGCGAAGGCGGCGGTGGTCGAGATGTTGAAGGTGTGGGCGCCGTCCCCGCCCGTGCCGCAGGTGTCCACCACCAGGGGGTGCTTGGTGGAGACGCGGGTGGCCTTGGCCCGCATCGAGCGGACGCTCCCGGCGATCTCCTCGGGGGTCTCCCCCGCCATCCGAAGGGCCACGAGGTAGCCCCCGATCTGGGCCGGGGTGGCCTCCCCCGTCATGATCTGATCCATCACCTGCTCGGCCTCGGCGGCCGAGAGGTGCTGGTTCTGCACGAGCTTGGCGATGGCTTGCTGGATCATGCGAACACCCCTTCCCCTTTGCCGATGCAGGGGCGCATTGCCATGCGCCCCTACGCCTCCACCACGCCTTCTGCAGGGGCGAGGCATGCTTCGCCCCTACGGACCCTGTTCGGAACCGGACGATGGGGAACCATACCCCCGCCCCGGGCCCGCCTCAAGCCTCAGGCCCGGACGCCGCCCTCGAGCGCGTTCTTGAGGAGCGACTTTCCGTCGGGCGTCAGGATGGACTCGGGGTGGAACTGCACCCCGGCGACGGGCACCCCCTTCACCCGCACCCCCATGATCTCGCCCTCGGCCGTGTGGGCGCAGACCTCGATCTCCCCGGGCAGGCCGGCGTGGTCGATGAGGAGGCTGTGGTAGCGGGTGGCCGTCATGGGGTCCGGGAGGCCCTCGAAGACCCCCTGGCCGTCGTGGAGCACCTCGGAGGTCTTCCCGTGCATGATCCGCTGGGCGCGCACCACCTTGGCGCCGAAGGCGGCGCCGATGGCCTGGTGCCCCAGGCACACCCCCAGGATGGGATAGCGCCCGGCGTAGCGCTCGATGAGGGGCATGGAGAGCCCTGCGCTCTCGGGGCGGCCCGGCCCCGGCGAGATGACGATGAGGTCCGGCCCGAGCCTCTCCACGTCCTCAAGCCGGAACCGGTCGTTCCGCCAGACCGTCACCTCCGCCCCCAGCTCGGCCAGGTACTGGACGAGGTTGTAGGTGAAGGAGTCATAGTTGTCGATCATCAGGACGCGCGGCATGGCATGTCGTCTCCCAAAGCCACTGGATAAGGGCCGTGTCCGTAGGGGCGGGTTTGAAACCCGCCCCTACGGAATCCCCTCACCCTACCCTCTCCCAGAGGGAGAGGGAAAAATCCAAACCTTCACAGCGGGCCGCTACAGCAGCCCCGTCCGCGCCAGCTCGAGCGCGCGGAGGGTACCCCGGGCCTTGTTGATGGTTTCCTCGTACTCGAACTCGGGTTTCGAGTCCGCCACGATCCCCGCCCCCACCTGGAGGTAGAGCTTCCCCTCCCGGGCGAAGAGGGTGCGGATGGCGATGCAGGTGTCCATGTTGCCGCCGAAGCCGAAATAGCCCACCGCCCCGGCGTAGGGCCCCCGGCGGACGGGCTCCAGCTCCTCGATGATCTCCATCGCCCGCACCTTGGGGGCGCCCGAGACCGTGCCCGCCGGAAAGGCGGCGCGCAGGACGTCGAAGGCGTCCTTGCCCTCGTCCAATTTGCCCACCACGTTGCTCACGATGTGCATGACGTGGCTGTAGCGCTCGACCGTCATCTGCTCCGTGACGCGCACCGTGCCCCGCTCGCACACCCGGCCCACGTCGTTGCGGCCCAGGTCCACGAGCATGATGTGCTCGGCGCGCTCCTTCTCGTCCGCGAGGAGTTCCTCGGCGAGGGCGCGGTCCTCCTCCTCCGTTTTTCCCCGGCGCCGCGTGCCCGCGATGGGCCGCACCTCGACCTTCTCTCCCTCGAGGCGCACCAGCACCTCGGGAGAGGCGCCGACGAGGGTGGTCTCGCCCAGCGCCAGGTAGAACATGTAGGGCGAGGGGTTCACCGTCCGGAGCGCCCGGTAGATGGAGAAAGGATGCACGTCCAGCGCGCTCTCCAGCCGCTGGGCCAGCACCACCTGGATGGCCTCTCCGGCGTGGATCATCTCCACCGCCCGGGCGACCGCCTTCTCGAAGCCCGCGCGCGGGAAAGAAGAATGCAGCCCCTTAGCCCCGGTCACGGGATGGCCCGAGAGCCTCGTGGCGGGGGGGGCGGGCGGCTCCTGGGGCGGGGCCGCCGGGGCGTCCTGGAGGCGCGAGACCAGCCGCTCGATCCGGGCCACCGCCTCGCGGTAGGCGGCCTCGGGCTCCGCCCCGTCGAGGTGGGCGTGGGCCACCACCTTCATCCGCTGGGTGACGTGGTCGAAGATGATCAGGCTGTCCGTGATCATGAAGACCAGCTCGGGCAGCCCCAGGTCGTCCCCCGCCCGCCCGGGCAGCCGCTCGATGAAGCGCACCGCGTCGTAGGCCATGTAGCCCACGGCGCCGCCCCAGAAGCGGGGCAGGCCGGGCACCTCGACGGCCTTGTACTGGCGCATGAACTCCCGCAGGGCCTCGATGGGGTCCTCGGCCTCGAAGGACTCGGCCCGGCCCCCCCGCGTGAGGCGCACCTTCCGCCCCTTGCTCTCGAAGACGGCCGCCGGGCGGCTGCCGAGGAAGCAGTAGCGGCCCCACTTCTCCCCTCCCTCCACGCTCTCGAGCAGGAAGGCGTAGGGGCCGTCCGCGACCTTCAGGTAGGCCGAGACGGGGGTTTCGAGGTCGGCGAGGACCTCGCGGTACACGGGGACGACGTTCCCCTGCTGGGCGAGCCGGAGGAAGGTCTCCCGGTCGGGCACGTAGCGTTCGCTCTTCATGGTCTCCTCGGAGGCCGCCCCGCGGCGGCGGCCCAGGCAAACAAAAACGCCATGGGAACCTGGGAGGTCCGCCATGGCGTCGCCGTCGGCGCGAGAGGAAATGCGGCTACGTCCCCCTGGGCGGATCCCCCTTCCGGAGCCGGGTGATGCATCGCCAGGGCCAAGCCCCCGGGAGGAGAAACCGCTCGCTCATGCCGCCCTCAATCTGGGTGAAAGAAGCCACCCCGCGGACCTTACCTACAAACCCTCGCCGGCGTCAAGGGTGGCCTCGGCGGCGTCCGGCTCGGGGGGAGCGGGCGGGGGCGTCCGGGGGCCGTAGTCCACGGAGACGAGGTAGAGCCCCTGCGGGGGGGCCGTGGGCCCCGCCTGGGTCCTGTCCAGCGACTCCAGCGCCCGCCGCACCGACTCGGGCGTCCGATCCCCGCGCCCCGCCTGGGCCAGCGTCCCCGCGATGGTGCGCACCATGTGCCGCAGGAAGCCGTTCCCGGCCGCCTCGATGACCACCTCGTCCTCCTCCCGCCGCACCTCCAGGCGGTCCAGCCGCCGGACGGTCGAGGCGGGCCTCCCCTGCTCCCGGCAGAAGGCCGCGAAGTCGTGCTCCCCGGCGAGGAAGGCCGCCGCCTCCCGCATCCGCTCCACGCCGAGCGGGGCCCGCAGGTGCCAGGTGCGGGCGCGGCGGAGGGGGCTCGGGGCCCGCCGGTTGAGGATGCGGTAGCGGTAGGTCTTGCCGAGGGCATCGTGCTGGGCGTGGAAGTCCGCCGCCTCGCGGCAGTCCAGCACGGCGAGGTCCTTGCCGATCAAGCCGCCCGCGCCGAGGCGGATCTTCAGGAGCTCGATGCCGGAGCAGGTGTCGAAGTGGGCCACCTGGCCCAGGGCGTGGACGCCCGAGTCCGTGCGGCCCGAGCCCACGATGCGGATCTCCTCGCCGCACAGGGTGGAGAGGGCGCGCTCGAGTTCTCCCTGCACGGTGCGGGCGCCCGGCTGGACCTGCCACCCCTGGAACTCCGCGCCGTCGTACTCGACCCAGATGGCGAGGCGGCGGAGGCCCTTCTCACGCATGGCCCGCGGGGGCTCCCCGGAGGGCCTGCCGGAGGTGCGCCCCCGTGTGGGAGCCCTCCGCCAATGCCAC